>NZ_BCBP01000020.1:0-176786 GCF_001753955.1 Pseudomonas sp. NBRC 111139 | reverse complement strand
CCTGCCCTACAGCTTTGCCCAGGCCACCGAAGCCGAAGTGGACCAGGCCGCCAAGGCCGCTGCCGCAGCCTTCGCCGAGTTCCGCCAACTGGCCCCGGCACGTCGGGCCGAGTTCCTCGACGCCATCGCCGCTGAACTCGACGAACTGGATGACGCCTTCGTCGCCATCGTCTGCCGCGAAACTGCACTGCCCGCCGCCCGTATCCAGGGCGAGCGCGGCCGCACCAGCGGGCAGATGCGCCTGTTCGCCCAAGTGCTGCGCCGCGGCGACTTCCTCGGCGCGCGCATCGACCTGGCACTGCCCGAGCGCCAGCCGCTGCCACGCGTAGACCTGCGCCAGATGCGCATCGGCGTGGGCCCGGTCGCCGTGTTCGGGGCCAGCAACTTCCCGCTGGCCTTCTCCACCGCCGGTGGTGATACCGCGGCCGCCCTCGCCGCGGGCTGCCCGGTGGTATTCAAGGCGCACAGCGGGCACATGGCCACGGCCGACCTGGTCGGCTGCGCCATCGTGCGCGCCGCTGAGCGTACCGGCATGCCCAAGGGCGTGTTCAACATGGTATTTGGTGGCGGCGTGGGCGAGTGGCTGGTCAAGCACCCCGCCATCCAGGCGGTTGGCTTCACCGGCTCGCTCAAAGGCGGCGATGCCCTTTGCCGCATGGCCGCTGAGCGCCCGCAGCCAATCCCGGTATTTGCCGAGATGTCGAGCATCA
Organism: Pseudomonas sp. NBRC 111139; assembly: GCF_001753955.1. NCBI lineage: Bacteria > Pseudomonadati > Pseudomonadota > Gammaproteobacteria > Pseudomonadales > Pseudomonadaceae > Pseudomonas > Pseudomonas sp. NBRC 111139. The sequence continues at coordinate 176,076 of NZ_BCBP01000020.1, read as the reverse complement.
ACCCGGTCATCATCCTGCCGGGCGCCCTGGCCAAGCGTGGCGAAGCCATTGCCCGCGAGTTGGCGGGGTCCGTGTGCATGGGCGCCGGGCAGTTCTGCACCAACCCTGGGTTGGTGATTGGCCTGCAGTCACCACAGTACAGCCAGCTGCTCGCCGACCTTGGCCAGTACCTGGACCAGCAAGCCGGGCAAACCATGCTCAACGCTGGCGGCCTGCGCAGCTACGTTGGCGGCCTTGAACACCTGCATGCCCATGCCGGTATCGAGCATGTGGCCGGCCAGGCGCAGGAAGGCAACCAGGCACGCGCTCAGCTGTTCAAGGCCGATGCACGCCTGCTGGTCGAGTCCGACCCGCTGTTGCAGGAAGAAGTGTTTGGGCCCACCACCGTGGCTGTAGAGGTGCAGGACCACGACCAACTGCGCGACGCGCTGCTCGGCCTGCGCGGCCAGCTGACCGCGACGCTGATCGGCGAGGCGGAAGACTTCGATGCCTTCGCCTGGCTGGTGCCGCTGCTGGAGGAGAAAGTCGGGCGAATCCTGGTCAATGGCTACCCGACCGGTGTCGAAGTCTGTGATGCCATGGTGCACGGCGGCCCGTACCCGGCGACCTCCGATGCGCGTGGCACCTCGGTCGGCACGTTGGCCATCGACCGCTTCCTGCGCCCGGTGTGCTACCAGAACTACCCGCAGACACTGCTGCCTGAGGCACTGCGCGACGGCAACCCGCTGGGGCTGCGGCGGTTGGTGAACGGGCAGTGGAGTGACGGGGCGATCTGACCGGTGCAAGCAACAAGAAAGCCCTGCGCACGGCGGGGCTTTTCTTTTTGACTGTACCGGCCTCTTCGCGGGCAAGCCCGCTCCTACAGGGCTATCTTGCCCGCGAAGAGGCCAGTACTGGCAGCAAAGGCTTCAGGTCCCTTGCGCTTCCGCCGCCTCATGCGCCTGGCGCAAGCGCTCGCGGCTGTTGCTCAGGTGCATGCGCATGGCCATCTTCGCCCCTTCGCTGTCACGCCGGGCAATCGCCTCATAGATCGCCTCGTGCTCATGCATCAGGCGACTCATGTAATGCGCCTGATCATCATGGGCCAGGCGCGCCGAATTCAGCCGGGTGCGCGGAATGATGCTGGTACCCAGGTGGTTGATGATGTCGGCGAAGTAGTGGTTGCCGCTGGCCTGGGCAATGCGCAGGTGGAACTGGAAGTCCGCGGACACCGCATCGGTGGCGTGGGCCGCCCCCTCGTTGAGTTCGTCCAGCGCCGCCCGCATACCGGCCAGGGCTTCGTCGCTTCGCCGCTGGGCCGCCAGCCCGGCCGACTCGATCTCCAGGGCAATGCGCAACTCCAGCACCGCCAGCACTTCGCGCAGGGTGACCACGGTGGCCGGGTCGATACGGAAACCGCCCGTAGCCGGCGCATCCAGCACGAATGTACCAATGCCGTGGCGAGTCTCTACCTGCCCGGCGGCCTGCAACCGCGAGATCGCCTCACGCACCACCGTGCGGCTGACGCCCTCCTCGGCCATGATCTGCGATTCGGTCGGCAGCTTGTCGCCGCGCTTGAGCTGGCCGCTGCGAATGCGTTCGGTCAGCACCGTGACCAGTTCCTGGGCCAGACTGCGCGGCTTGCGCCGGGTCCTTGCCTGTACCTGCTGCTCTGTCATTGCCCTGTATTTCACCTTGAAAGACAGCGCTCATCATAGCGCAAGCGGTTGTACGATCACATACACCCCGTGCGGTATTTATTGCCATCTTTGCAGTCCCTGGCCCCTGAAAAACGCACAGAATTCCTGGCCCATGACGTGCGCAAGCCTGTACTGTACGCCTCCACGCTCACTGTTCCAAGGAAGGAATCTGCAGTATGAAAACCCTCGACCGCCTTTTGCTCGGCAGTGGCCTGCTGATCCCCCTCTGGCTGCTGGTGGGGGTATGGCTCACCGCTCAGGCCTACCCTGGCTATGATCACCTGCAACAGGCCATGAGCCAGCTTGGCGCGGCCGGTTCGCCAACCCACAGCTGGTCGCCACGGGTCAACAATTTCCCTCTGGCCCTGCTGTTTGCCCTGTTTGCCTGGGGCCTGGTGCGGCGCTGGCGCAGCTCGAAGCTGGCGCTGCTGAGTGCGGGCCTGGTGTTGCTGCATGGCATGGGCAGTTTGGGCACCGGCTGGTTCCCTTGCGACCAGGGCTGTGCACCGGCACAGCCATCTACCTCGCAGCAACTGCATAACCTGTTTGGTCTGCTGATGTTCCTCTCACTGACCTTGGCCAGCGCCGTATGGGCATGGCTGGGCAACCGCATTGCCGGCTCCCCCGCCTTGGCGCTGCTTTCCCTGGCTTGCGTGGTGTTGGCCATCATCACCGTCGCGTTGATGGGCCAGGCGGCGCAGAGTGGCCAGCTGTTCGGCCTCTATCAACGCCTTAACTACGGTGTTTCGTTGCTCTGGGTTGCCAGCCTGGCCTGGACAAGCCTGCGCAGGCCCGTGGCCAGCCCGCTGCGCATGGCTGTGACCTGACGGCAAATTGCTGGCCCACGGCTGCGGAAAGCGAAGGCAAACTCCGTTCTCTTTCAGATGCTTAGGACAGCAACATGCGAGTACTTCTAGCAACGATGGCCGGCTGCCTGCTGGCCACCTTCGCTTTCGGCGCCCAAGCCAGGGCACTGAGCCAGAACGATCGCCACACCTGCAGCTGGGGCGCGCAGATAGCCGCCGAGGCTCAACAGGCCAAGCTTTCCGGGGTGACCTTGTATGCCACGCGCAAGAAGCTGCAGGTACGCAAATTCCCCAAACCCTGGATGCGCATGACTGCCTTCGGCATTACCGAGCAGACGTACAACAGCCGCTCGCGGCTCAAGCCTGAAGCGATAAAGCGGACTTACTTTGAACAGTGTGTTCAGCATGCGACTGCAAGAAGATAACTCTTTTTTATCAGTAAATTACAGCTCAAACATAAAGCCATTTAGTAGAGTCCATGTGCTGCGAAAAGGCCTCTATCGCCAGCAGCTTGTAAGCGCGTGCAAGACTCAAGCATTTGTTAAGCTGATCCGAGTCGCCAGAATTGACCAAGGCCATTCACCTGATGGATGAACTGCGCAAGATCGACCTCAACCTGCTGCTCGCCCTGCATGCCCTGCTCAGTGAACGGCACGTGACCCGCGCAGCCCTGCGCCTGCACCGCAGCCAACCGGCGGTCAGCCACGCCTTGGCGCAGTTGCGCAAACACTTCGACGACCCTTTGCTGGTACGCCAAGGTGGCGGCATGGCCCTTACCGCCCGCGCCCAATCCCTGGCACAACCGTTACAGGATGCACTGAGCAATCTCGACAGCCTGCTGGCCACCCCGCTGTTCGAGCCAGCCCGGGCCCAGCGCCGATTCCGGCTGTCGCTATCCGACTACGCTTCGCGCATCATCCTGCCGCATCTGCTACGCCACCTGCGCCAAGTCGCGCCCGGGGTGGACCTGGCCATCAGCCAGGCCAGCCGTGAAACCATGTTGGCGCAGTTGCTCGATGGCGAGCTGGATCTGGCCCTGGGCCTGTTCCCCGAACTGCCTCAGGACATCACCGTCCAGCCCCTGTTTGCCGATCGCTTCATCAGCGTTGCCGATCGCCAGGTCCTGCCTGCCAGTGGCGGTATGGCCCTGGAAGACTGGTTGGCACGCCCACATGTATTGATGGCCATGCGCCCGGATGCTTTCGATGAAATCGAGCGCGCACTGGCCGCCCGGGGCTTGCAACGCCGTATTGCCCTGGCCTTGCCACACTGGAGTGCTGCGGTCGAAGTGCTGGCCGGCACCGACCTGATCCTGACGGTGGCCAGCCGCGCCGTGGGGTCGTTGCGCCAGCACAGGACACTGCGCCAGTTCACGCCGCCACTGGCCATCCCCTCGTTCGACTATCAGCAAGCCTGGCACAACCGCAAGGACAGTGACCCCGGGCACCGCTGGCTGCGCGAAACCGTACGGGCCTGCAGCCAAGCAGGGCGCTGATCAGTTTTCTTGCCCCTTCACAGCTGCCGTGGAATGGGCCGGTGACGCCGTTGCCCAAGGGCCTTGTACCAGCAACACTCCGCACAGGATCAGCACCACGCCAGCCACCCTGGCCAGGCTAAGCGGCTTGCCACCCAGCCCCATCGCCCCGTAGTGGTCGGCAAGCACTGCCGTGATGATCTGCCCTGCCACCACCAGTACCAGGAACCCTGCTGCGCCAAGTTTCGGGGTGAGTGCTGCGGCGCCGGCTACATACAGTGCCCCCAGCACGCCACCAATCCATAACCACCAGGGCCCTTGCAAGGCCTTGCCCATGTCTGGTGCCGGTACCCGGATAATCAGCAGCGCAGCGATCACCACCAGCATGCTCACCGTCAACGATGTGAAAGCCCCCCACAGCCAGTGCCCAAGGGCCCGGCCTACCGCAGCATTGCCGGCGGCCTGAAATGGCAACACAGCACCGGCAAGCAACGCCATTGCCACAGGAAGCACCAGCAGGAGCATCGATTTACTGAACATGGCAGTCCTCCTCCAAGGTATCGATGGCCACCATGATGGTGCATTACCCAGTACTGATAGAAATCAAAATCCTGCACTTGAACTATTCGTACCATGCATAGTGAAACATCCCTTCCGTCCGGCGTGCGCATGTTGTCTTAACCCTGAAACATCTGTGCTGTTGACTTACTAAGGCACCAAGATAAACTGCGCCTTATGAATACTCTTGAGAACAAGCATCACATCATGCTCGATGCACTGGCCGAGGCCCCCGCTGACGCCAGGCAGAACGTGCGCCTGTGTTTCGAACTGCTGTCCGCTGCAGCGGCCATCAACCGGGTATGCGCCGCACGGTTGGCCCGCCATAACCTGTCGGAAGGGCGGTTCGCAATCCTCCTGACCTTGCAAGGTGCAGGCGGCCGCCTGGCACCGCTGGAGCTGGCGACGCGCCTGGCAATCACCTCAGGCACCGTGACCGGCCTGCTCGACGGCCTGCAGGGTGATGGCTTTATCAAGCGCCGCAAGGACGCCCATGACCGGCGCAAGCTGAGCATCAGCCTTACCTCAGCAGGCATAGCGGTACTCGACGCCGTTTTCGCCGAACACACCGACTGGATCGGCACGATCATGCAGTCACTGGACAACGCGCAACGTGATGCCCTGTCCGCCACGCTACAGGCACTCTCGGCCAGTCCTGCCCTGGCACTGCCACCGGACAAGCACTGAACCCAAGGCACACCCGCAAGACCACATGGAGGTGGATGATGTTGCAGAATCAGAGCGTATTGGCCCGGCTTGGCAGGAAGCCCCGGGTACATAGCGAACACGACCAGTTAAGTCGTCGCCAACCTTGGCTCGAGGCCTGCCTGCCAGCGGCCCTTTACCGGCGCCTGTTCATCCGCCGCCTTGCCAGACAGCCACTGGCCATCGAGGGTTTCAGCTTTCGCCCGGTGCAGAACCTGTTCGAACTCGAGCAGGCCCTGCGTCTGGTCAACGAGAGCTATGCACGCCGCGGCATCGCCACCGTGTGCCGTGCGGGCATGCGGTTTTCGCCGTTTCACCTGCTACCGGGCACTACCACCTTCGTGGCACTGAAAGACGGGCGGTTGGTTGGCACCGTGTCGCTGATCGAAGACTCGGCACTGGGCCTTCCACTGGAGGATGTGCACATCAACGAGGCTGTGCTACAGCGCCTGGGCGGTGTGCGCGTGGCCGAAGTCGGGACCTTGGCGGTATGTAGCCGCTACAAGGGCAAGGGCGTGCCACTGATGCTGTACAACGCCATGTTTCGATGGGCCATTGACCACCGTAAGGTGAGCACCTTGGTGATCGCCGTGCACCCGCGCGCCGCCAGCTTCTACCGCAATGTACTGTTCTTCTCGCCCATCGGCCCGGTACAGGCCTATACCAAACTCAACAATGCCCTGTCGCTGCCGCTGGCCGTGAATCTAGCCCGGGCGCGGGATGTGTTCGCCAAGGCCTACAGTGCGCCAGGCCTGAAATTTACGGTCGACCAGACGTGTACCGACCTGTTCGACTTTTTTTGCTCGCGCCATTACCCACATATCCAGCTGCCCGCCGCACAGGCTCGCTGGAGTGCCGACGACGTCCTCACCCACATGGCACGTTGTGGCACCTCGCCGCACCACCTTTCGCCGCGGGTGCGACGGGCTCTGCAACTGGACTGAGCAGCCCGCCCCGCGTTCCAAACCCACACGACTTTCATGGAGGACAAGTTCATGGACACAGGATTGCTGCGCGCGATCTACAGGGAAATCACCCTCAGGCAACCGTTTGTACGTACACCTGAGCCCGACCTGGTGATGGTCGACGAAACTTGCGTCAGTGCCTACGCCGACAGTGCCGGCCAGGGCCAGGCGCTGTCCGGCACCTACTTGTACCACTGCGCACAGATGTGCGCCCTGATCAAACCCGGTGATGTCGTACTGGATATCGGTTGTGGCCCTGCCAGCCTATTGCTGCAGTTGGCCCGGCTGAACCCGCGGGCCGAGTTCATCGGTGCCGACCTGTCCGCCAGCATGCTCGAGGTGGGCCGTGAATCGATCCGCCAGCAGGGCATCGACAACGTCGAACTGCGCGAAGAAGACATGACGCGCCTGGCCGGTATCGCCGACCGTAGCGTCGATGTAGTGATTTCGTCCATGGCCCTGCATCACCTGGCAGACCTCTCTCAGCTGGAAGCGACGTTCCGCAACATCGCGCGCGTGCTGCGCAATGATCGGGCCATCTACCTGAATGATTTCGGCAGGCTCAAGTCGGTGGAATCGGTGGACTACTTCGTCAGCCGCGCCAGCGACGGTGCCGACCAGGCTACCCTGCTCGACTACCGCAACTCGCTGCTGGCGGCGTTCTCACGGGAAGAGTTCCAGACCCTTGCCGCCAGCTATCTGGGCCCATGTGCCAAGGTCTACAGCACCGCCGTCAGCCCATTGATGATGGTTGTCCGCACTCCCAAGCGGCGCTGCGTGGCGGCAATGAAGGACGAGTTCCGCCGCCGCTACCGCTGCTTGCCGCGTAGCCGCCAGGCTGATGTCGATCAGTTGCGCCTGTTCCTCGGCATGGGGGGGATGGCGAGTGCGTTCTGAGCCGCAGCGCCTGCAAGCCGCCCTGGCGGCGTGGCGCACATTGCTGGGCGACGTCCACGTGCAGACGGATGCCGCGACGCTCGCCAGGTTGCGCCAGGACACAATGCGCTCGCCCGCCCATGCCTGCGCCCGTCTCAGGCCCGCCAACAGCGAAGAGGTGGCGGCCTGCCTGGCCATTGCCCGCCAGCACAACGTTGCGCTGCAACCTGCCAGCACCGGCAACAACTGGGGCTACGGTGGCATGGCGACTACGAATAGCCACTGCGTCCAACTCGACCTGTCGCGCATGGACAAGATTCTCGCCTTTGACGAAGCGCTGGCTGTGGTCACCCTCGAGCCTGGCGTGACCCAGGCGGCACTGGCCGACTACCTGGCCAGCCGCGACCTGCCCTTCCTCACCCCGGTCACCGGCGCCGGGCCCACGTGCAGTGTGCTGGCCAATGCGCTGGAGCGAGGGTTCGGCATCACGCCGGTAACAGACCACTGGCAGGCCGTGATGGGCCTTGAGGCCATCCTGCCCGATGGTCAGCGCTACCGCTCGCCCATGTGGGCGCCTGGCACCACCCCGTGTTTCAAGTGGGGAGTCGGGCCTTACCTTGATGGCCTGTTCGGCCAGAGCGGCCTAGGCGTGGTGACGCAAATGTCGATTGCCTTGGTCCGACGCCCGCAAGTCGTGCAACCGTTCTATTTCTGGGTCGACTCCGCGGCACAGTTACCTGCAGCACTGGACGGGGTGAAACGCATTCTTGACCGTTGCGGCAGCCAGGTGGGCGGCATCAACCTGATGAACAGCACTCGCCTGCTGAGCATGGCCTATGACGCGCGCCCCCTGACCCAGCTAAACCAGGCTGAGCGCGACACCGCTGCGAGGTCGCTGGCCCTGCCTGCCTGGATGGGGGTGGGCTCGATTTACTGCGAACAGGCGCAACTGGCCTCGCTGAAGGGCATTATCCGTACCGAACTGCGTCGTTTCAGCAGCCGCTATCTGTTCCGCAGCCAGCGCCAGCTGGCATGGGCAAGCCAAGCCCTGCGTCTGCTGCCAGGTGCCTGGTCCAGGCGCTGGCGGGTCATGCTGGACAAACTGCACTTGGGTATGGAACTGATGGAAGGCCGACCCAATCAGGTGGCGCTGCCGCTGGCCTATGTCGCCGGAGCACGGCCGCAGGCAGGCGCCCTGCTCGACCCGGCACGGGACAACTGCGGCCTGATCTGGTACGCACCGATCCTGCCTTTGCGTAGCCAGCAGGTGGCAACATTCGTCAGGCACATGGAGCATGTGTGCCAGACCCACCGCCTCCCCTGCCCGGTCACCCTCACCACGTTGTCTGGCCGGGCAATCGACTGCACCTTGCCACTGCTCTTCGATCGCAACGATGAAAAGGCCACGGCCCGCGCAGAGGACTGTTACCGGGACTTGTTCAACAGCGGCAAACAGCAAGGTGTACTGCCCTATCGCCTGCCTCTGGCCTTCATGCACCTGCTGACCGATACGCAGGCGCCTGCCTGGCAGCTTGGGCAGCGCCTCAAGCACGCCCTGGACCCGCAGCACCTGCTCGCACCAGGGCGTTACTGCCCACCAGCCCCGGCCACCGGATGCCATTCCTCCGCCATGGAACCTCTGCAATGAGCGACCGAAAATCCCTGATCGACCTTGGCCAACTGCCAACCCGCAACCTGGCCGAATGCCTGGCGGTGGATCAAGCCGCCCTGGTCAACGCCTTGACAGGCCAACTGCCCTCAACGTTGGTAGAGCACCTCGCTGCCAGTGCGGACCAGGCCCAGGCACTGGGCCTGTCAAAAAAAGTGGCGGCCATTGGCCTGGCGTTGGGCAAGTGGCTGGAGCAGGCCCCCGAGTCTTTGCGCCAGCAGGTGTTCGAGCAATGCTGCACGCACCCATCCGATACCGTGCGCAGCTGGGCGGCGTTTGCCCAGGCGTTCCTGTCACGCTCGCTGCCAGCGGAAGATGCCCTGCTGGCGCAGTTTCGCTTTGCCCGCGATGAGCACTTCGGTGTGCGTGAATGGGCCTGGATCGCCCTGCGACCGCGCCTGGCCCAGCACCTTGAAGCGGCCCTGGCGCTACTCGGCCGCCATACGGGCGATGCAGACCCACTGGTCCGTCGGTTCTGCATCGAGATCCTGCGCCCGCGCGGCGTTTGGTGCGAGCACATTACCGCGCTCAAGCAACAACCAGAAGTGGCCGAGCCGTTACTGGTACCGCTACTGGCCGAAGCCGAGAAATACGCCCAGGACTCGGTCGCCAATTGGCTCAACGATGCCAGCAAGACCCGCCCCGACTGGGTACTTCAGCTGTTTCAGCGCCATCCCCCGGCCTGCAAGGCCTCGCAGCGCATCCAGACCCGGGCTACCCGAAGCCTGCCCCAGTGAACCACCACAAGGAAACAAGCATGTCACTCAAGGAAAAACTCAACGCTGTCAAACAGCAGATGGCCCAACTGCCCACCGAGGTGCTGGAAAAATTTGGCGCCTCGTTGCAAGCCCTTATCGCAAGACACCCTGAGGAGCACGTGCTCAAAGCCGGCGACAACGCCCCGCTGGCCGTGCTGGAGGATGCCGATGGCAAGGCCGTGGACCTGCGGGCCCTGCTGGCACGCGGTCCATTGGTACTGGTGTTTTACCGCGGCCTGTGGTGCCCGTTCTGCAATGTAACGCTCAGCGAATACCAGCAGATGGCAAGCGATCTGGCCGCCAGCGGTGCCACGCTGGTCGCCGTCTCTGCCCAGAGCCGCGCTGCCACCCTGAAAACCCGCGAATCCCTGGGCGTGCGCTACCAACTGCTGAGCGACCCGGGCAACCAGCTGGCGCGCCAGTACGGCATCGTCTTCGAGCTGGAGCCAGAGCTGGAAGCGGTGTATCGGGCACTCGGCGCCGACCTCAAGGCACTGAACGACTGCGACGATCTCAGCCTGCCGATGGCCAGCGCTTTCATCATCGGCCAGGATGGCCGCATTCGCCATGCATTCGTCAATGTCGACTACTCCGAACGTGCCGAACCGCAGGCCTTGATCGAAGCCGCCAGCCACTAGGACTCACTCCCCGGCACCGGCCTGCCCGGTGCCTCACCTCATCACGGACAGATGACATGAAACGTATTGCTATCATGGGTGCCGGCGTGGCCGGCCACCTGGCTGCCCTGTACCTGCGCAAACGGCTGCCGGGCGTGGAAGTGACGCTAATCGGCCGTCCGGACCGCAAGCGGCCGATCGTCGGCGAGTCGACGGTCGAACTCACTACGCACTTTTTCAAAGGCATAGGCCTGGGCAGCCTGCTCGAAGAGAAGCACTACCACAAGTACGGCCTGACCTATTACCTGAAGCTACGCAACAACCCGGAATGCCGCAACTACGTGGTCCACGAGGCCCCCGGGGTTATCCGCATGCCAGCCTACAACCTTAACCGGTTCAGTTTCGACAAAGACCTGCGTGCCATCGTCGCCGGGCAGCAGGTGCAACTGATAGAGGCTGACGTGGCTGCGGTGGACCTGCATGAAGGTGAGCACACCCGCCATCGCCTGACCCTGCGCAACGAGGCGCAGAGCTGGCAGCTGGATGCCGACTGGGTGGTGGATGCCACAGGCCGCAATCGCTTCATGGCAAAGAAGCTCAAGCTGCACAAGGAGCCAACCTACCAGCGCAGTACCTTCTGGTTCCGCCTGCGCCAGTTCGACCGCAGCATTCTGCACAACATCAACACCCACAAGGACAAGCATCACTGCTACGACCCCTACTACGTCACCCACCATTTCTACGGCAAAGGCTACTGGATCTGGCTCATCCCCATGCGCAGTGACGACGGTGCCGACATGATCAGCATCGGCATCACCTACCGGCCCGACATGGTCAACGAGCGGATCGGCACTTTGGAGGCGTTCAAGGAGCGGGTCATGGCCGATCATCCGGTGATCACCGAGTTGATGGCCTCGGGCGAAGTGGTCGACCAGCACGCCATGTACAACTACATGTACGAAGCCAACCAGTACTACTCCACCGATGGCTGGTTCCTGATCGGTGACGCGGCATTCACCTTCGACCCAGCCAACAGCGCAGGGCTGGCCTACGTGGCCCAGCAGATCCCGCAGGTGGCTGCGATGATCGAAAAGGATATCCAGGGTACCCTCACCCCGGGCTACGTCAGTTGCCTGGAGTCGCACATCCAGGCGCAGCTCGCACTGCAGGACACCTGGAGCAAATGGTACGAGGTGATGGACGACCCGTTCCTGATGGGCTGGACGCTGTTGTTCGCCAACATGGCGTACTTCCATGTGGTGCTGCCGATGTACGTCAGTGGCGACTTCCTCGACGGCCACCAGGCGCAGCAGTTCGCCGACCTGCTGCCACGCTACACACGTGACTTACAGCCATCGCCGCTGCCATTCGCCTGCCTGCTGCGCGAAGTGCGCCGCTCCAACCCGGGCATTAGCCCACAGATGATCCCCAACCTGTACTCGCGCACCATCAACTTCGCCCTGTACAAGGCCGACAACCAGGCTCGCCCGCGTTACGCCGCCAGCTACTTCCTGCGCTCGGCAATGCTGCGCCTGCGCCTGATGCGCATGGTGCGCTGGAGCTTGGCACCACGCCACCTGAAGTTGCTGGCGCGGCACAGCCTGGGCACCCTGCAGGACCTCGGCCGGGCAACCAGCCTAAGGCTGATGCCCTCGTTGTTCTACAAGTACGGCGAAGCCCCCGAACTGCTCAAATCGCCATTCGGCAGCGACGGTGGTTTCCTCGACCTGGCCAAACACTGATGGCCTTGCCCAAGATGACGGCCGACCACGAACTGCTCGCCCAGAGCGGTGTGCGCCTGGCTGCGGGGGTGCGCGATGGCACGCTGTCACCGGTCGCCCTGGTCGAGGACAGCATCGGCCGCTGCCAGGCCATACAACAACGCTGCAACGCCGTGGCAGTGGCGTTGTACGACCAGGCACGGCGGGCCGCCGAGGTTGCCGAGCGCCAACGTGACCAAGGGGTTACGCTGGGCCGCCTGCATGGCGTGCCCTTCAGTTTCAAGGAAGGCCTGGGGCTGGCCGGTGCACCGAAAACCTGCGGCTCGCGCCTTCGCCAGCAACAGGTTGCGCGTTTTACCGCCACTGCCGCGCAGCGCCTGATCGAGGCTGGCGCCATTCCGGTGGCACTGGGCAACCAGGCCGAGATGGCGCTCTGGCCTGAAACTGATAACCCGGTCTATGGTTGCACCGGCAGCCCTTACCGGCAGGGGCGCAGCGCCGGTGGCAGCAGTGGTGGTGATGCCGTGCTGGTGTCCAGTGCTTGCGTACCTTTCGCGCTGGGCACCGATGGTGGCGGCTCGGTGCGTATCCCGGCGGCCTGCAATGGCATCTTCGGCCTCAAGCCATCACGGGGGCTGGTGCCATTGACCGGGCATCTGCCCCTTGACGAGCGCGGTCTGGGGCAGCCGCATGCAATGGGTATCGCCCGGCATTTCACCGTGGGCCCGTTATGCCGACATGCCGAAGACCTGCCCGTTCTGCTGGAAATCATCGCTGGCCCCGACCAGCGCGATCGCAACATTGTCGACCACTACCAGCATTGCCAGGCGCCCGGTGCATTGCAGCACCTATACCTGTGCCAGCCAGACCGCCTGAGCTGGGGCAGCCGGGTATCCCCGGCAGTGACCCAGGCACTGGAGGACCTGGCGCACCACTTTCAATTACAAGGCACCCAGGTCGAACGCTGGTACCCTCAGGCACTGGACGACGCATTCGCCATCTGGCTGGCCGTGCTGAAGAAGGAAGCCGGCGCTCGCCTGGCCGATATCCTCGGCGATGGCCAACCTGTGGCGCACCTGACCCAGGCCTGCCTGGCCCTGGCCGGTAAACCCTTGCATGCCACCGGGCCCTGGCTGGCTACCGTACTCGACAGCCTGGGCGAATTCCTGGGCAGCCCCGGGCTTACGCGTCAGCTGTCGAAACGAGATGCCCTGCAACAGGCATTGGCCGAACGCCTGGCGGGCAACAGCTTGCTGGCACTACCGGTGCTCCCCGGCATCTCCCCCAAACATGGCCATGCCCTGCGCTATCCGGGCGATATCGGCTACACCGCATTGTTCAACGTACTCGGGCTGCCAGCGCTGACGGTCCCCATGGGACGCCTTGACCAAGGTTGCCCGGTTTCCGTGCAACTGGTCGCCGGCCTAGGGCAAGAGCACCGGCTGCTGAACGCAGCCCTGGCCCTGGAACATGCATTCGGTGGCTGGCTCGCACCGCCTATCTGACTCTTTATTTTCGGGACTTCATCATGTCCAACGCCATTCATGCCAGTACCGTGCAACTCACGCCGGCACCCCAGGCCCAGTCAGCCGTAGGTTCCCAGGCGGAGCACCTGACCCTGATGTTTCTGCTGCAACTCATCGTGATCTTCAGCGTCTCGCGGCTGATCGCCTGGTTCAGCACCCGCAGCCTGGGCCAGACGCCGGTCGCCGGCGAAATCCTTGCCGGGCTGGTGCTCGGTCCGAGCCTGCTGGGGTATTTCTTCCCCGAGCAACTGGCCGCGCTGTTCGTACCGCAAACGGCCACCGCCTTCGTGGTCACCGCGCAGATCGGCCTGATCCTGCTGATGTTCCAGGTCGGCCTTGAGTTCGAGTTCGGCACACACCTCAAGGGCCGCAAGCGTTCGGTCATCGTCATCAGCATGGGAGGGCTGCTGGTGCCATTTGCCAGCGGCATGCTCACTGCCGAGTACTTCTGGCAGCAGATCAGCGGGGACAAACCCTCACTGCTAGCCTTCCAGTTGTTCTTTGCAACGGCACTGTCGATCACCGCACTGCCCATCCTGGGACGGATATTCATGGAGCTTGGCCTATCCCGCTCTCGGGTCGCCACGCTCACCATTGGCGCGGCAGCAATCGACGATGTATGCGGCTGGCTGATCCTGGGCGGCGTCACTTCGTTGATCGCCTCGCAGTTCAACCCCTGGACCTCTCTGGCGAGGTTGCTGGCGCTAGCGTTGTTCTTCGTCGTCGTGATCGCCCTGGTACGGCCACTGGTCCTGCGCTGGATAATCGGCGACCTGCAGCGCCGGCCGTTGTCGACCCAAGGGATATCGCTGATGCTGATCATTCTGTTGACCAGTGCGACAGTGACCAACCTGATCGGGGTATTTTCGATCATCGGCGGTTTCATACTTGGCGTAGCGCTGCATACCCAGCGCACCTTCGTCGAACAGTGGAATGCCAAGGTCAGCGGCGTGGTCAATGCGTTCTTCCTGCCGATCTTCTTTGCCTATACGGGCCTGCGCACCGATATTGGCGCCCTTGAGGGCAACACCGCTCTGTGGAACTGCCTGTTGATCTGCCTGGTGGCCTTCGCCAGCAAATTCTTCGGTGCTTATGGGGCTAGCCGCCTTCTGGGCGAAAATCGCCGCGATTCGGCATTGATCGGTGTATGCATGAACACCAGGGCGCTGATGGAGTTGGTGGTACTGAACGTTGGCTATGACCTGGGCGTGCTGCCCAAGGAGTACTTCACGCTGCTGGTAATCATGGCCATCATCAGTACCTTCATCGCATCGCCGCTGATTCGCTTGTTGACCGCACGCACCCGCGCCCCGCATGCGACCCCGGGGGCAACCGAGGTCAGCAACGGCTGAGGTCAGCGCGAGGTTTCGACGCGCAGTACTTCGGTGTAGATCGCGTCGACAGTCTGGCCAACCTTGAGGTTCTTCATGCGTTTCTGCAGGTCTGGGTTCTCGACCTTGACCACCTGCAGCTTGCCCTCCGGTGGCAACAAGCTCACCTCATGCGTCTTGAGGTCGATCTTCTTGATCTGAGAGGTAACCTTGACCTGGCGGAACGCCTCGCCGCCCGGGTTGGGGTTTTGCTCGGTTGCACGAATGGTACCGGACTCTTCAGTCGCTTTCGGCGCCCCACCCACTTCCGGATTGAGCACATAGGCCACGGCGCGTGTCACGTAGATGTCGACTTGGTCACCGACTTTCAGGTTGGGCAGCGCCTTGGCCTTTTCGGTCAGCTGGAACGTCACATCCTTCTTCTCGTCAGGGCCTTTCACCGTGACTTGTCGGGTGGCCAGGTCGATAGCCGTTACCTGTGTGGTGACATGGCTTTCCAGCGCCTCGCTCCCGATGGGGATACCGGCAGCCTGTACCGTGAAGCTGGCAGCAGAGGCCAGCGTGGCAAGGGCTACAGCACGAGCGAGAGTACGAATGGGGTTCATAGGCGTGCTTCCCTGTGATCAAGTCCGAATAGGCGCGTGAAAGGCTCACGCGCTAACAAGCATAGCCATTACCTGCCGCCTTGCCGGCCCTCCCGGGTGGCGACACATTTCGTCGCAGAAATCACTGTTATAGCTAATACGAACTCTTTACACTTGCTTTACATTTGCAAATCATTACTATTCGTGACCCCGATAACAACAAAGAGTCGCCTGTAATGGCAAAAAGGTCTGTTGCCCCAGCATCCATTTCCATGCTGGGCCTGCTCGTTGTGCCTGCTGTCCACGCTGCCGCCCAAACCGATACGCAAAGTAGCCTCGCGCTGCCTGCCACCGCCGTCACCAGCGTCTATGAGCAGCAAAGCTACAAGGCCAGTGAAAGCCGCAGCGCCATGAAGATCGACGCGCCGCTGCGCGATATCCCGCAAACCGTCAACGTCGTTCCCGAAAGCGTGATCAAGGACCAAGGCGCACAGTCCATGGAAGACGTGCTGAAGAACGTGCCCGGCATCGGCCTGTCCAACGGCGATGGCCAACGCGATCAGGTGACCATCCGTGGCTTCAGCGCCATTGGCGACATGTACATAGACGGCGTGCGTGACGACGCCCTGTACTTTCGCGACCTGTCCAACATCGAGCGTGTCGAGGTGATCAAGGGCCCGGCCGCGGTGCTGTATGGCCGTGGCTCCTCGGGCGGGCTGATCAACAGCATCAGCAAAAAACCAAGCTTCACGCCCAAGCGCGAAGTCGGCATGAACGTCGACAGCGAAGGCAAACGCCGAACCCAGTTCGACACCGGCTGGGCCGACCCGCAAAGCAACCAGGCCTACCGCGTGACCGGTGCCTTCGAAGACAGCGACACCTTCCGCGATGATGGCTACATCGACCGCAAGGCCATCGCACCGTCGGCCTACTTCCGTCTCTCGGACGACCTGGAACTGAACCTGGGCGCCACCTACCTGTACGACAAGCGCCTGATCGACTTCGGCATCCCGGCCCTGGGCAACCGCCCGGTGGACGTGGACCGCGACAAGCGCTTTGGCTCTGGCGATGCGGACCAGGATTACGCCCGCAGCGAGGTGTTCTCGCTTACAGCCAGCCTGGACTACCGCATCAACGACAACTTCACCCTGACCAACACCAGCCGTTACTACCGCTACGACCTGGACCGCAACAACACCTTGGCCGACAGCAGCCCGACGCGCTTCGTCACCGCGCCCGACGGTGAACTGCTGATCAAGCTCAACCGCGGCAACGTCGCCCGCGATGAGTACGGTGTGTTCAACCAGACGGAGCTCAAGCAACAAGCGCAACTGGCCGGCATGCAGCACAACCTGTTGTACGGCGTGGAAGCAGGCTTTCAGGACAAGTACCAGCGCGTGCTGAGCCAGACCAACGTGGCCCAGGTACCGGTGTACCGTGATGCCTTGGTGCCGGTACCGGAACATGCCGCCAACCTGTCGTCCAAGGGCACCAACTTCCAGCAGACCACCGGTCTGTACGTGCAGGACATGATCGAGCTGAACGCGCACTGGAAGGCATTGGTCGGTGTGCGTTATGACATCTTTGGCCAGGAGTACGACGACGACCGCGTGCAAAACATCGACCTGGATCGTACCGACAAGACCTGGAGCCCGCGTGCGGGTCTGGTCTACCAGCCAGACGCCATCCAGTCCTACTACGTGTCGGTCAGCCGCAGCTATCAGCCTTCGGGCGAAGTGTTCGCGGTGAGCCCGAGCAACCAGCACCTGGAGCCGGAAGAAACCACCAACTATGAAATCGGCGCCAAATGGGACCTGCTCGACAGCCGCCTGTCACTGACCGCCGCAGTGTTCCGCCTTGAGCGCACCAACATGAAGACTGCCGACCCGGCCAACCCCAACCTGACCGTATTGGCTGGCGAACAGCGTACCGATGGCTTTGAAGCCACCGTCAGCGGGCATCTCACCGACAAGTGGCAGATCTATGCCGGTTACGCTTACCTGGACGCCGAAATCACCAAGTCCAACAGCAAGACCAATGGCGTGGCGAACGAAGGCCAGACCCCTACCCTGACGCCGCGCAACAGCGCCAACGTCTGGCTGGTACGTACCCTGACACCAGAGTGGCGTGTTGCCGCCGGAGCCAACTACGTCGACGAACGCTACACAGCGCTCGACAATGTGGTGGTGATGCCAGGCTATACCACCTTCGACGCCGCGCTGCTGTACAGCGTGCCGCAGTGGGATGCCGCGCTGCGCCTGAAGAACGTGTTCGACCGTGACTACTATGCCTCGGCACATGGCTCGGTCGACCTGATCACCCCAGGGGCACCGCGCACACTGGAAGCCAGCTTCAACTACCGCTTCTGACCCACGCGCAATGCCTGTCAGTCAGCAATTGGGCCGCTCTGCGGCCCATCGCCAGCAAGCTTTGACGATTTGATCAGATAGCATTCAGCGATTCCGCGTCACCCGCCACAACGTATTCGCCAGGTCATCGGCAATGATCAACGCTCCTCGCGGGTCCACCGTCACCCCAACCGGTCGCCCCCGGGTCTTGCCATCCTCACCGCGAAAGCCCGTGGCAAAGTCGATGGGTTCCCCAGCAGGCTTGCCATTGCTGAACGGCACGAAAATCACCTTGTACCCCACCGGGTTGGGCCGGTTCCAGCTGCCGTGCTCGCCCACGAACACACCGTCTGCAAAGCGCTCGCCCATTGCCGAGGACGAGAAGTCCACACCCAGTGCAGCCACATGCGAACCCAGGCTGTAATCCGGCTTGATCGCCGCCGCCACCTTGTCCGGGTTCTGCGGCCGCACCCGCTCATCCACATGCTGGCCCCAGTAGCTGTAAGGCCAACCATAGAAGCCCCCTTCACGTACCGAAGTGAGGTAGTCCGGCACCAGGTCGGGGCCCAGCTCATCCCGCTCGTTGACCACCGTCCACAACTGCCCGGTCTGCGGCTGGATGGTCAATGCTGTCGGGTTACGCAAGCCGGTGGCATAGGGCCGGTGTGCGCCGGTCTCGGCATCGACCTGCCAGACCATGGCCCGATCGATCTCCACCTCCAGGCCGCGCTCGGTGATATTGCTGTTCGAGCCGATACCCACATACAAGAAGCGGCCATCCAGGCTGATGGTCAGCGCCTTGGTCCAATGGTGGTTGATTTCGGCCGGCAGGTCGGTGACCTTGGTTGGCGGGCCGTCGGCCTGGGTCTGGCCTTCCTTGTAGTCAAAGCGCACCAGCGCATCCTGGTTGGCTACATACAGCTTGCCGTTGGCATAGGCCAGGCCGTACGGTGCGTTGAGGTTATCCGCAAACACGGCCTGTACCTCGTAGTTGCCATCGCCATCAGCATCGCGCAGCAAGGTCAGGCGGTTGCCACCCTTGACCTGGGTATTGCCCTTGGCCTTGATCTGGCTGGCGATCACATCCTTGGGCTTGAGCTTGGCCGCGCTGCCTCCCCGGCCCTCAGCCACCAGAATGTCGCCATTGGGCAGCACCAGGCTCTGGCGCGGGATTTTCAGGCCGGTGGCAATGGCGGTGACACTGAAGCCCTCCGGCACGGTCGGTTTCAGATCGCCCCAGGCAGCCGGTTGCGCAATCTTCATGCTCGGCAGCAAGCCGCGCTGAGGCTCCGGCAGTTTCGGGTCCGGGCCATGGGCCTGGGTCGGCTCGCCGTCGCCACCACAGGCACTCAGCAATAGCGCCACGCCCAACAGGCTAAATGCATGCAAAGGCTTCATGCCACACCTCCTGAACGCAGGTTGCTCAAACCGGTCCAGGCGGCCACCACCGCGAGCACTGTCACGATGACCGACAACACCAACCCAGAAGGCATCACCGCCCAGGCGTCCTTGGCATGCTCAAAGGCATTGATCAGCCCAAGCCCCCAAGTCACCAGCAGCAGCACGAAGTACAGCGTAGCGCGCCCGCCCTTGCGCTCGGCGCGGATCAGGTTGGCCAGCGCGAACAACAGAGCCAGCCCACAGAACACCAAGGCACCGGCGATCAACCAGGCGGCGAAGTTGCTCCACTGAATCTGGTAGCTGTTGTAGTAGGCGATATCGCTCAGCAGCGCACCAAGGAACAGCGGTACGCTGCCCGCCAGCAGCAGGGCATGCAGCGGGCTGGGCGTACAGCGGTAAAGGGTTTGATCAGGTGCGGTCACGGTGCCTCCTTTTCATTCAGTGACCCAGGGCTGATGGTCTTGCGCCATCAGGTAAGCGCGGGGTGCGCTTAGCAAAGGAGCCCCTTGACGCCCCGATAGTTCACCGCTTCGCTGTAATGAAATATCCTGCAAGGCATTTGCTGCCAAGCGCAGAAGGGGAATACATGAGCAGACCAAACGCGTACTGGGCCCTGGCCACCCTGCTCGGCCTCAGCCTGGCTCTCGCCGGCTGCTCCAGCAACACCAGCAAGGCACGCTACGCCACGCCTGCAGTGGGCTCCAACTGCTTTGCCAAGGCCGTCCCCACTACCGGGGAAGGCGGCCTGGCCTGGGGCAATACATTGAGCATTGCGCGACAGAAATCCCTGAATAACTGCGTGCGTTATGCCAGCCGCTCGGGAGGCACGCCCAGGACTTGCCAGGTAGTGATGGCCAAGTGCAAAAACTGAACATATAACAACCTTAAAGTACGAAACCTCCTACAAAAACACTGCAACTTTTCACACGACATTGCGCAAACACAATACTTATACATTCAAATAAAATCTTACACTTTCAGCCTCGACCCAAAAGCAGCGACCGAGGCATTGTCTTTCACTTGAACTCCAGATACTTGATCGCCCGCTCATCTCAGCAAGTAAGTAGGAAACTTCTTACAGCATAGAGTCGGGCCTGAAATCCAGCACAGTATGAATAACGGCATTTCAGTATTGTCAGTACTGAAAGTTGCCGCAGTGCGTCTCTGGTTCGAAAAGACTGTCTCTCTGAGCAAGGAGCTCGCATGACCAATGCCTCCGTCAGCAGCGCCACCTCCGGCCCTGCCTGCAGCGCACGCGTGCCCATCCTGCCAGTGCGCTACGCCATCGTACCCCGCACCGGCGACGCCCCCGCCTGCCGCTATGCCGATGCAGGCTTCAACCTGGAACAAGGCTTCGCCCCGCTGCAGCACTCGGCCTACACCCTCCGCGCTTTGCGCCCAGGCTATGTCTACGTGTTCATGAAAGGCACTCTGGGCGAAAAACTGGTCATTCATGAGCACGTCGGCGCGGGCCTCTACAAGGAGATGCGCTACCAAGGGCTGGAGGACTACCACCGCCGTGAGCGCTACCTGTCTGGCCAGAGCATCGGCTGGGTATGGGCCGACACCTGCCAGGACACGGCCAAGGAAGTGTGGATCGGCTACAGCCCGCACCTGTGGACCAACGCCATCACCGCCCGTATCACCGGTTCGGCAGCCCTGCGCAAACGGCACATGCGCCAGCTGGACATGGCCGAGCTGGTGAGCGGCAACCCGGCGCCGTCCACCCAGCCCCATGTGTTGCCGGTCAGTGCCCTGCAAACCTGGGTCGAAGACTTCAAGCCAACCGAGCGGCGCATGCCGCTGACCTGGAGCAGCGACCCGGTCACCGAAACCTTGCCCATCGGCAACCTCAATGCCATCGCCCGCCATTACCCCTGGACCCAGCCGAAAGTGCCAGTGGTGGTGGCGCTCGCCGACGCCGAAGGCATGGCCCTGGACCTGAGCCTGTCGGTCTCGGCCTACCAGCATCAACTGCGTGACCTGATGCCGGCCGAGCAACTGGAGCACACAAGACCCGCCCAACCTCCCGAGCAGGAGCGCGTGCCGGCATGCTACCGGCTGGATGCCGAACAGCTCAGCCCGCAGAGCCGCGACTTTCACCATCGCAACCTGGTCGCCATGCTGCTGAACAAGACGCTGGAAAGCCTGTACCCGGCAGATGCACCTTCACCGGAACTGGCCGCGTTCAGGCTGGGCACGTCACGCCGGGGGCCTGCCCTGTCGCCGGCCGAGTCACATTTCCAGGCCCTCACCCATGAAGATTACTCCCCTAATGGCGCGCGCCTGGCACAGCGCCTCGATGTCGACAAATACCGGCGCTTCCTCGCCGAACGCGACGCACTGGAACGGCGGATTGCCGCCCTGCGCAACCTGGCCTTGCAAGCCAGCAACGATCATGACGCCTGGCTGGCGACGGCCGAACCCCAACACATTGATAACCCCTACAGCCTGGCTGCGGCACTGGCCTGTTACGACCGCGACGAACGCACCTCCGCCCGCGGTCTGGAAATCTCACTGGCGTTGCTGATCCACCCGATGGGCCAGCCGACACCTGGCACCGAAGATCATGACCGACGCTTCAAACGCCTGGAGCAATGGCTGGACCAGCACGACAGCCCGCTTTACACCGCCTTGGCGCCGTTCAACCCGTTCAAGGATAAAGCCGATTCGATCGGCGCCATGTTCGGCGCCAGCGACAACGTGATCGAAGGGCTCGCCGGTCGCTTCCCGGCCATGGCGGACATCACCGACCTCACCGCCCAGTCGGTCAATGCCGTGGTGCTCAAGCGCCTGCGTGGCCAAACCCGTTGGGATGCCAGCCATGGCCTGCGCCAGCAAGTGTTGCTGGCAGCGCGTGAGGCCAATGCCGAGAAAGCGCTGGGGTTATTGGCGGCGCGCTATCGCATCACCGAGCAGGCCGTTACGGAATATCCCTTTAGCCAGGAGGTGCAGCGGTATTTGAAGAGCGGCATGGCGCAGGTTGAAGAGATGAAAGCGTTGCGCATTTCGGGTAGCCGCACGGTGTCCATCGAGCTGACCACCACTGCGCGGGTGAAACCCAACTTTCTGGGGTTGCTCACCTCCGGCGGTGGTGGCGGTTTAAACGCGGGGATGCTGTGGTTCAACATCTTATCGCTCAAGACGGCTTACAACAGCCTGCAAAAGAGCGACGCACCGGAATACACCATGGGGTTCGCTTCATCTGTTTTCGGGGTGATTGGTGCAGCGGCGGCGACATTGGTCAGCGTGCGGGCAACGCATAAGGCCGTCATGCTGAGATTAAGTGCCACAGCGCCGGGCATGGCCTTTGGTAACGGTCTAATCAAGCTCCTAGGAAGCAATTTGTTCGCAAGGTTGTCCGGCTACCCGGCTATTTTCCTAGGATTCGCCTCTGACTATAAAAAATCCCAAAGGCAGAAGATGCACGGTAATACTGCCGCTTCTGATTTAACTTTCTATGGTGGGGGCGCGGTCGCAATAGGCTCCGTCTTGGTATTAGAAGGTGGATTAGCTATTGCAGGCGCCACAACACTTATCCCTTTTGCAGGGTGGACTGCAGCTGCAGTAGTCCTATTAGGTGCTGCGATCATAGCTGGAGGCATCTACCTCCATGCGAAAGCCACCGAACACCTTCACAACCCTATAGAGCTATGGGCCAGTCGAAGTATATTTGGGAACCGTCTCAATGACGGCGAAAGCCGACCAGACATAATTTTAGATACCGACAAGAAACTTCCAAACTTCGTCAACATTAAAGACGAAATCAACGCTTGGCATCAGGTATTTTACTCACCCTCGCTGCTTTCAAAAAAAGAGACAAAACTGTTTGACCTAGGGCATCTAGACAGCAAATGGACTGACTTAAACACATGGACTACTCCGAACTGGACTGCTATCACACACAATCAAGTTTCTAGCATCCCCCCCACTGCTGAATTTACAGTCCTCCTACGAGGGTTTCTATTGGGCCAGAGCGAATGGCAAGCCAGCCTTAGTAGCCAACTCGAGAACAATGGCATATCTGTATTCCCAGCCACACCAGACTGCTATGAAATCAGGGGAGGACTGATACTCCACTTCAAGAATCAAATTCGAAACCACCGCCACATTAAACTGAACATCAAATATCTGCCAAATCTAGGCTTAGATGAACAAGCAGGCTCCTCCCAGACCTTCAAGCTTGGGGAACGATAATGGCCATTTCATGGATTTTCACACCCTCCGCACGCTCTCAGTTCACTCCACATATCTCAAGCCAACTATCAACCATAAACAAACATCACTTATCCCTCGTGAACCCATGGGTATCCGACTCCGTATTCATGGGAAAACTATATACCGCCATGACATTAGGGTTAGCAGCCTATATCTACCCGGAGATCATAGATGCAGATTTTAGAAAGTCAGCGCTAGCGGACCTTCACTCACTCGCACAATACATTATTGCACCACTAATATTTACACCATTCATCACCTACAGGATATTCTTCATAAAAAACCTTTCAAACATCTACCTCAATCGCGCAACTGGAAAAATTCTATATCAACGTAACAAAAAGCTTATCTCATTCGATTGGACCAATATCAAGGGAGGGGTATTTAAGCGCACAGAGTTCGGTGGTTCATCCTTCAGCACTAGCTATGCACTTGCCTTTGCCCCGCCTAGGAAGGACGGTAGCCTCCACAAAAAAGACTGCCTCTGGGTCGACAGTAACGAACCCACCGAACCCGGCGTCAAACATGTCGCCGAAGTGTGGGAATACCTGCGCCACTTCATGGACCACGGCCCGGACAAACTCCCCCCGCCCGGTGAACCCAACTGGTGGCACAAGCCACTCCACGCCATCTGCCTGACCCCGGCAGAAGCCTGGCGCCACTATGCCCCTTGGCGAACCGGCGAGCCCGGTGAAATGCAGGGCAAAAAGAACTGGCAATTGCCGTTCTGGGCCGTGCTGTTTCCCTACAACCTCTCCGTCGCACTCTGCTGGTATGGCATCTGCCGCCTGTTCAACGTCCGAGCAGCGCCACCGCCACCCGAAGCATTTGAGGAGGCCCCAGCGCATTCAACCCAAAAAAGGAAGCGTACATGAGCGACACCTCCGTCAGCAGCGCTACCTCCAGGCCCTGTCTGCAGTTCACGCGTCCCCATCCTGACGGTGCACTACACCAACGTGCCAGGCACCCGCGACTTCCCGGCCATGGCTAACATCACCGACCTCACCGCCCAGTCGGTCAATGCCGTGGTGCTCAAGCGCCTGCGTGGCCAGACCCGTTGGGATGCCAGCCATGGCCTGCGCCAGCAAGTGTTGCTGGCAGCGCGCGAGGCCAATGCCGAGAAAGCGCTGGGGTTGTTGGCGGCGCGCTATCGCATCACCGAGCAGGCCATTACGGAAAATCCCTTTAGCCAGGAGGTGCAGCGGTATTTGAAGAGCGGCATGGCGCAGGTTGAAGAGATGAAAGCGTTGCGCATTTCGGGTAGCCGCACGGTATCCATCGAGCTGACCACCACTGCGCGTGCGAAACCTAACTTCCTTGGGTTGCTCACTTCCGGCGGTGGGGGTGGTTTAAACGCGGGGATGCTGTGGTTCAATGTGATCTCGCTGAAGACGGCGTACAGCAACCTGCAGCAGAGTGACGCACCGGAATACACGATGGGGTTTGCTTCATCAGTCTTCGGGGTGATCGGCGCGGCGGTAGTGACGCTGGTTAGCGTGCGGGCCACGCATAAAGCCGTAGTCATCAAGTTCAGTTCTACGGCGCCAGGAATGGCGTTTGGAAATGGCATAGTAAAGCACTTAAGTAGCAATTTATTCGCCCGCGCCTCTGGCTACCCGGCGATTATCCTTGGACTAACCTCAGACATATTAAAAGGGTATCGACAGTCCCGAAATGGGGGGGCTCTATCAGGTGCGTATACTGCTGCTGGTGGATTCACATCTGCCGCTGGATCCGCTCTTATACTGGAAGCTAGCCTCGCGATTTCTGGCCCAACATCTTTAATCCCCTTCGCAGGCTGGGCTGCTGCGGGTCTCGTGCTTGTCGGTGCTATCGTGCTTGTCGGTGGGCTTTACCTACACGCTAAAGCACATGAGCGCCTCCATACTCCGATAGAGCTTTGGGCAAGCAGAAGTATTTTTGGCACAAGAGAGAACGATGGCGAAATCCGTTCTGGGATTAAGTTAGACCACCAGAAACTTCTCCCCAGCTTCACCAATATCAACGAAGAGCTTGAAGCCTGGCATACTCAGATCTACGCTCCCATTGCTCTGACTGCTGAACAAACAGCACGGCTAAATCTTGAAGGGCTTACTACACGATTGATTATCAACAATCAGTGGCCAACACCAGATTGGGCAACAATCATCCATAGCCATGTAGACGAGGGCATGGCCACCATTGAACTAACCGTACTCCTAAAAGACTTCATTATAGGGCAGAGCTTATGGCATGGCACCTTAAGCACCTTGGACTTCGACAGCAAGGCAACTCCCTCAAAGACTGAGCCGACCTGCCACTTAACTTGCGCAGGCCTTGTTTTACATTACAGAATCGATAGAGCCAGAGCAAAAAGCGGCACTCTATTTATAAATCTTCTACCAAACCAAGGTTTATCCGCCAATACTCATTCAACCTCAACCCTTCATGTCGAGAGGTAGCACTGTGGCCACAACATGGTTATTTAGTCCACACCAAAACACTTATATCCAACCAAAAATCCACGGACAGATCAGCAAAATAACCACTACATTAGCGCAGCTCAGAAATCCATGGGTTTCCGACTCAGTCTTCATGGCCAAGATGTATACCGCCACGATTTTAGCCATCGCGATTGTATCCTACACAGGATTTTTCACCCACTCAATCAATTACCAACAGGAAGGGACATATGTATTTATTGCAATACAGCTCCTCGGGCCATTTATTTTTACTCCATTCTTAGCTTACCGTGTTTTCTTAATAAAAAAACTTTCTGAAATATACCTCAATAGAGCCACCAAAAAAATCTATTACAAACGCATAAACACACTCATGGTTATTGATTGGAATAACACAAGAGGCGGTATTTTCAAACGCACAGAATTCGGCGGCTCCTCCTTCA
The DNA here is from genome assembly GCF_001753955.1 of Pseudomonas sp. NBRC 111139. NCBI lineage: Bacteria > Pseudomonadati > Pseudomonadota > Gammaproteobacteria > Pseudomonadales > Pseudomonadaceae > Pseudomonas > Pseudomonas sp. NBRC 111139. The sequence goes on along the minus strand of NZ_BCBP01000020.1, from coordinate 149,956 downwards.
CCACCAGCTATGCCCTCGCCTTCGCCCCCCGCCGCGAAGACGGCAGCCTGCATCAAAAAGACTGCCTCTGGATCGACAGCAACGAACCCACCGAGCCCGGCGTCAAGCATGTCGCCGAGGTATGGGAATACCTCCGCCACTTCATGGACCACGGCCCAGACAAACTCCCTCCGCCCGGTGAACCCAACTGGTGGCACAAGCCACTGCACGCCATCTGCCTGACCCCGGCAGAAGCCTGGCGCCACTACGCCCCCTGGCGAACCGGCGAGCCCGGTGAAATGCAGGGCAAAAAGAACTGGCAATTGCCGTTCTGGGCCGTGCTGTTTCCCTACAACCTCTCCGTCGCACTCTGCTGGTATGGCATCTGCCGCCTGTTCAACGTCCGAGCCGCGCCACCGCCACCAGCAGCCTTCGAAGAAGCCCCCGTTCAACCCGGCAAAAGGAAGCGCAAATGAAACCCATCGTATTGGTAGGCCATCGTCATAGCTGCCCGCTCCATGGCGAAGGCACTGTGGAAACCGGCGCAAATGCAACATTCGTGGATGGCAAGGCCGTCGCTCGTGTGGGCGATCGCATCAGTTGTGGCGCCGTTATCGAAACCGGCGCTGCCTGCACAATCATCGAGGGCCACCCCGCAGCAAGGGAGGGTGACACTACCAGTCATGGAGGGACGTTGATCGAGGGGGACCAGGGTTGGCTCATTGATTGAAAGCCACTACCGGCCACCGAGCCGGATGCTGAAGCCTGCCAGTCAACAGGTTTGGGCCGTCCAGCGGCCCAAATGGCGAGCAAAGCCACCTTTCTGGGTGACCCGTTCTCACACGCATGGCGCCATGCCCGCAGACTGCGCCATGTCTGCGTCAATCCAGCACTGGCCGAAGCAACGCCTGTGCCTCATACAGGGTCGGTAAATACCGCAACCGTATCTCATCAATACTCAACCGCGAAGCATGAGTCGTGATGGTCAGCGTCGCTTTCAACTGACCGGCCCGTCCCAGCAATGGCACCCCCAGCACCCGCATACCGATTTCATATTCCTGATCAACGATACAGAACCCCTGCCCCTTCACGCGCAACAGCTCAGCGTCCAGCTGCGCCCGGTCGGTCAGTGTGTAAGGCGTCAACGCCCGCAGCGGCTGACGGGCAAAGTATTCGTCCCGCTCCCCCTCATCCAGCCAGGCCAGCCAGACCCGCCCGCCGGCCGTGCAATACATGGGTACCCGCGAGCCCGGCCTGATCGACAAAGACGCCACATGGCTATACCGGCTACGCACCAGATGGATGATCTCATCGCCATCGCGGGTACCCACCGATACGTGCTCCTGGGTCTGCCGCGCCACCTGTTCAACAATCGGCCGCAGCATGCGCGGCAGTTGCGCCGAGTCCACATAGGCCTGGCCGATGCGCAAGGCCTTGGGGGTCAGCCAGTACTCCCGGCTGTCAGTTTCGGCAAAGCCCTCGTGCACCAAGGTCAGCAGAAACCGCCGCACCGCACTGGGCGTAAGGCCAGATAACCTGGCCGCCTGCGGCACACTCAGGCGCGGCTGCTCGGCGCTGAACAGTTGCATCAGCGCCAGGCCTTTCTGCAAGCCCGCGATCAAGTCACGGGGATGGATGGCGGGTGTGTTCATGCATTCGACTCGCTACCAGAGGAATTAAAACAGCCGATTACTGCGATAACCGGATCATGACTGCGATTATCGCATTAAGTGGCCGTTTGACGCATTGTTGCACGCGTCCCTCTGCCTCACCCTTGCCTCCATAACAACGCCAATAAGGAGGTCAGCATGATTCGAGGTTCCACTGAACTGGTCGCCATCGTCGGTTCGCCCATCGCCCAGGTGAAGTCTCCGGAAAACTTCAACACCTGGTTCAACCACAACAACTGCAACCTCGCCATGCTGCCCTTCGACCTGCACGAGGCGGCGCTGGACAGCTTTGCGGATACCCTGCGTGGCTGGCAGAACCTGCGCGGTTGCGTGGTCACCGTGCCTTACAAGCAGGCGCTGGCCAACCGCGTGGACGGCCTGAGCGAGCGCGCAGCTGCCCTGGGTTCGGTCAATGTGATACGTCGCGAGCGCGACGGACGCCTGCTGGGCGACAACGTGGACGGCGCCGGCTTCCTCGGCGCTGCGCACAAGCATGGCTTCGAGCCGGCGGGCAAACGGGCGCTGGTGATCGGTTGCGGCGGTGTTGGCAGTGCCATTGCCTATGCACTGGCTGAGGCAGGGATCGCCAGCATTACCCTCAGCGACCCCAGCACAGCACGCATGGGTGCTGTATGCGAACTGCTCGGCAACGGCTTCCCCGGGCTCACGGTCAGCACACAGTTCAATGGGCTGGAAGACTTCGACCTGGTGGCCAACGCGTCCCCAGTCGGCATGGGCACCCGCGCAGAGCTGCCGCTGTCCGCCGCCCTGCTGGCGACCCTGCAGCCAGACACCCTGGTCGCCGACGTGGTCACCTCACCCGAGATAACCCCGCTGCTGAACCGCGCGCGGCAAGTAGGTTGCAGGATCCAGACTGGCCCGGAAATGGCCTTCGCCCAACTGGGCCACCTTGGCGCCTTCATGGGCGTCACACCGTTGGAGATCTGAAGCCATGACGACTCTGGAGCACACACACAACAGCTTCGACCTGGTTGTGCTGGGCAGCGGTGCCGGTGGTTTTGCCGCTGCCGCCACCGCGGCCCGCCGCGGGCTGAAGGTGCTGGTGGTGGAAAAGGCCGAACGCTTTGGCGGCACCTCGGCGATTTCTGGCGGCGCGGTGTGGCTGTACGGCACCGACCAAGCCCGTGACGCCGGCGCCAAGGACTCCCCCGAGGCAATGCGCACCTACCTCAAGCAGGTCATCGGCGACGGCTACGATCCCGCCTTGGGCGATGCCTTCATCGAGCATGGCCACCAAGCGCTGCGCTGGCTGGAGCAGAACACCGAACTGCGTTATGCCCTGCGCCCACTCTCGCCCGACTATTACCCGGATGCACCCGGCGCCACTCAGTTCGGCCGGGCGCTGGAAATGGTCGAATACGACGGCAAGCACCTGGGCACACGCTTCAAGGACCTGCAGATGCCACCGCCCGGCATGCTGCTGTTCGGCGGCATGATGGTCAACCGGGTGGATATCCAGCATTTCCTCAGCATTCGCCGCTCACCCAAGTCGCTGTGGCATTGCCTGAAGCTGATGGCGCGTTACGCGCGCGACCGCCTGCAGCACCCACGCGGCACCCGGCTTACCACCGGCAACGCATTGATCGCCCGCCTGGCCACCAGCGCCTTCGCCCACGGCACGCAGTTGTGGTTGCGCAGCGAAGCCGTGGAGCTGATCGCCGAGCACGGCGTGATCACGGGCGTGGTCGTACAGCGCGAGGGCCGCCGTGAGCGGGTAATGGCCCGTGGTGGCGTGGTGTGCGCCATGGGCGGATTCGCAGCAGGCGCAATGGCCGCCGGCTACCGCCCTGCTCAAAAGGCGCCGCACCTGACCATGTCACCACCGGCCAACGACGGAGCCGCCCTGCGCCTTGCCCAGGCCGTGGCAGCAGCCGAGGGCGAGAGCCTGGCGGCCAACTTTTTCTGGGCACCGGTTTCCGAACTACGTCATGCCGATGGTGAACGTGAGCGCTTCCCGCACCTGGTCACCGACCGCGCCAAGCCGGGCGTGATTGCGGTAGACCAAGCCGGGCGGCGCTTCGTCAACGAGTCCGACTCCTACCACCACTTCGTGCACACCATGTTCGCCAACGGCATTGCCAGCTGCTGGCTGGTCTGCGATGCCGAGGCAATGAACCGGTACGGGCTTGGCCTGGCGCGGCCCAAGCCCGTCAACAACCAGGCGTTGATCGACGCAGGCTACCTGTATCGGGCCACCACATCGCAGGCACTGGCCCTGGCCATCGGCGTCGATCCACAGGTGTTTGCGCAAACACTTGCACAGTTCAACAGCGATGCCAGCAATGGCATCGACCGCGCATTTGGCAAAGGCGGCAACAGTTACAACCGCTACATGGGCGACCCGCAACATACGCCCAACCCATGCTTGGCCCCCCTGACCAAGGGGCCGTTCTATGCCATCCGCATTCACACCGGCGACCTCGGTTCAGCCCGTGGCCTGGTGACCAACGCCGATGCCAACGTGCTGAACCGCAGCGGTTTGCCCATTCCCGGGCTGTATGCGGTCGGTAACGACATGAACTCACTGATGAAGGGCACCTACCCCGGCCCCGGCATCACCCTGGGCCCTGCCCTCACCTTCGGCTGGCTTGCTGCCAACCACATCACCGCGCGCCTGCAGGCGCCGGCTACCCCTACGGAGAAACCGGCATGTACTACGAACTGAGAACCTACACCCTCGACCCATTGAAAATGGCCGATTGGCTGGCCCTGTACCAAAGCCACGCACTCGAGGTGCAGAGCGAACACCTGGGCAACCTGGTGGGCTTTTTCACCAGCGAGTTCGGCGACGTCAACCAAGTGGTGCACATCTGGGGCTATGCCAGCCTCGACGACCGCATGGCGCGCCGCGCAGCCATGGCGGCAGACTCACGCTGGGCGGAATTCTCGCGACGCAACCGCGAGCTGGGCGCGGTACTGCACCTGCAATCGCGGCTGCTGCGCCCGACCGGTTTCTCACCGCTGCAGTAAGCCACACGCCACCTCTTCCAACAGCCGAGCGGACCCCTTCCATGCCCCCTCTTGAATGTGACGTACTCGTCATCGGCTCCGGCGCCTCTGGCCTGGCTGCCGCCGTAACCGCCGCGCATCATGGCCTGACAGTGGTCGTCGCGGAAAAAGCCAGCCAGCTGGGCGGCACCAGTGCCTGGTCGGGGGGCTGGTTGTGGATACCGCGCAACCCTCTGGCCATCGCCGAAGGCATCGTCGAAGCCGACGATGCCCCGGAGCGCTATTTGCGTGCGCAAACCCACACCCGCGAGCTGGACCCGCGTCAACGCGCCTTCCTGCGCCATGGTCCGGAAATGGTGGCGTTCTTCCAGCAACACACTGCCGTGCAGTTCCAGTGCGGCAGCCGTATGCCCGACATGCGTGAAGGCGATGGCAGTGCACGCGGTGGTCGCTCGCTGTGTGCATTACCTTACGACGGGCGACGGCTAGGGCCTTGGCTGCACACGTTACGCCCACCGCTGGACATCGTCAGCCTGGCCGGCATGGGCATTGCCGGAGGTGCCGACATGGCTGCCTTCTTCAACGCCACACGCTCGCCGAAGGCAGCGCTGCATGTTGGCAAGCGCCTGTTGCGCCATGGCCGAGACCTGCTGCTGCACCGTCGCGGCCTGCATCTGGTCAATGGCAACGCGCTGGTGGCGCGCCTGCTGCGCAGCGCCCTTGATCGTGGCGTGACATTGCTGACCGAGAAAGCGGCCAGCCGTCTGTTGTTGTGCGAAGAACGGGTCAACGGCGCGCTGTTTGCCGATGGCCAAACGATCTACGCACGGCGTGGTGTGGTGCTGGCCTGCGGTGGCTTCCCACATGATCGCCAGCGTATCTCGCAACTGATACCGCACGCGCCGGACGGTGACCAGCATTACTCCGCTGCGCCCAGGGAGAATAGCGGTGATGGTTTGCGCCTGGGCGAACAGGCGGGTGGGCGGGTGTCTGCGGCAGGCGCCCACGGGGGCGCCTGGGCGCCGGTATCGCAGGTACCGCGCCGCAATGGCCATTTCGGCCATTTCCCACACCTGATCGACCGTGCCAAGCCCGGTTTCATCGCCGTGCGCCGCGATGGTCGGCGCTTCGTCAACGAAGCCGATTGCTACCACGACTTCATGAACGCGCTGTTCGCCGCCACGCCGCAGACTGAGCAGCCGGAGGCCTGGCTGATCTGCGACCATGCTGCGCAACGACGCTATGGCATCGGTTGGGCCAAGCCCTTTCCCTTCCCTACCCGCTTCTATCAGCGCAGTGGCTATTTGCACAGCGGCGCTACCCTGGCGCAACTGGCGCAGCGCTGCGGGATCGACGCCGAGCAGTTGCAGCGCACGGTGGCGGGCTTCAACCATCATGCGGCACAAGGTGAAGACCCTACCTTTCTACGTGGCGCGTCGGCCTACAACCGGGCCCAAGGCGACCCGCAGCAGGCACCTAACCCGTCGCTTCGGCCGTTGCTGAAGGGGCCGTTCCATGCGGTGAAACTGCTGCCAGGCAGCCTTGGCACCTTCGCCGGCCTGGACACAGACGCCTCAGCCCGCGTACTGGACCACGCAGGGCAGCCGATACCCGGGTTGTTTGCAGTGGGTAACGACATGCACAGCGTGATGGGTGGGTACTACCCGAGCGGCGGCATTACCCTTGGCCCTGGGATGACCTTCGGGTATCTGGCCGGTAGAGCGTTGAGCGGGGGCCGTGCACATCATTGATGTCGGTGTTGCGCCCATCAGGCAACCAGGGCCAAAGCCTTCTACCCTTCAGTGACGTGAATACCTGCCGCGCCCGCAGGCCAACGCAACCGTTCGATAACCGAACAGTAGCCCGTCTCTTGAATTGACGCTGCCGTCTTCACTGCTCACCATGCACCGGCCTTGCGTGCCCCCCCTGCCTGGGAAACGGTCACGTACCCGTAGCACCGCAGCTGAATACAATTTCAAGAAACGAGCAGTCTATGAACCACTCCAAGATCCCCCCCGCCGCGCCCCGGATGTCCCAGGGCTCGATCGGCGACAAGCTCCGCGGCGCCTTCGGCGTCGGCAAGACCCGTTGGGGCATGCTCGCCCTGGTGTTCTTCGCCACCACCCTGAACTACATCGACCGCGCCGCCCTCGGCATCATGCAGCCCGTGCTGGCCAAGGAAATGAGCTGGACGGCGATGGACTACGCCAACATCAATTTCTGGTTCCAGGTCGGCTATGCCATCGGCTTTCTGCTGCAAGGCCGACTGATCGACAAGGTCGGGGTCAAACGGGCCTTCTTCTTCGCTGTACTGCTGTGGAGCCTGGCCACGGGGGCCCACGGCCTGGCCACCTCGGCGGCAGGTTTCATGGTTTGCCGCTTCATCCTCGGCCTGACCGAGGCCGCCAACTACCCGGCCTGCGTCAAGACCGTGCGCCTGTGGTTCCCGGCGGGTGAGCGGGCCATTGCAACGGGGCTGTTCAACGCCGGTACCAATGTTGGCGCCATGGTCACCCCCGCGCTGTTGCCGCTGATCCTGGCTGTGTGGGGCTGGCAGGCTGCGTTCATCGCCATGGGCAGCCTGGGCCTGGTGTGGGTCGTGCTGTGGGTATTGAAGTACTACAACCCTGAAGACCACCCCCGCGTACGCCAGAGCGAGGTGCAGTACATCCAGCAGGATGACGAGCCCGAGCCAACCCGCGTGCCATTCAGCCGGATCCTGCGCCTGCGTGGCACCTGGGCTTTTGCAGTGGCCTATGCGATTACCGCACCGGTGTTCTGGTTCTACCTGTACTGGCTGCCGCCGTTCCTGAACCAGCAATACAGCCTGGGCATCAACGTGACCCAGATGGGGATCCCGTTGATCATCATCTGGCTGACGGCAGACTTCGGTAGCATCGGGGGTGGCATTCTGTCGTCGTGGCTGATCGGCCGTGGCGTGCGTGCCACGACAGCGCGGCTGGTGTCCATGCTGATCTTTGCCTGCACCATGCTCAGCGTCATCTTTGCCGCCAACGCCAGTGGATTGTGGGTCGCGGTGGCGGCCATCTCGATCGCGGTGGGCGCGCACCAGGCGTGGACGGCGAATATCTGGAGCCTGGTGATGGACTACACACCCAAGCATCTGGTGAGCACCGTATTCGGCTTCGGCAGCATGTGCGCGGCAATTGGCGGGATGTTCATGACGCAGATTGTCGGCAGCGTGCTGACCGCTACCAACAACAACTATGCCGTGCTGTTTACCATGATCCCCGCCATGTACTTCCTGGCGCTGGTGTGGATGTATTTCATGGCACCGCGCAAGGTCGAGAGCGCCTGAGAGCGCTAGCTACTTACCTCTACGGGGCCCTTGCGGGCCCTTTTTTTGGCCTGGTGTTTCTTGAGAAGCAAACAACGACAAGGCAATGTTCGGCGTGGGAGCGGGTTCACTCACGAACGTGACGCAGCCGGTGACAGGCGCCACGTTCGCTCGATCAGACGGTGGCCAACACCGCCTTGGCTTTCTCCAGCGCCATGCGCGCGCGCTGTTCGCCGCTGATGCCCTGCTCCAGCAATTGCCGCGTGGGGATTTCCAGGCTCAGCGGCACGCTCGGCGGCAAGGCGCGCAACAGGCCAACCAGGTCGGCGTCGCCATCACCCGGGAAGCGTCGCTCGTTACGCGCCTGGCGCAGGATCTCGTCCATGTCAGCCGGTACCGGGCCAGCAACGTCACACAGTTGGGCATAGCGCATGCGCTGCGGCTTCAGCTGCGCCAGGTCGTCCAGCGAAGAGCCGGAGCGGTTGAAGTGGAAGGCATCCACCAGTACGCAGCCATTGACGCGGTCGGCGTTGGCCACCACCCGCATGGCCTGGCGCAGGTCACGTACGTCGGTCCAGGGCATGAACTCCAGGTGAGGGTGAATGCCGTATTGCGCCGCCAGCTCGCACAATGCGGCAAAGCGTTCGGTCAGGCGCGCTTCGTCAGGGTCGTTGCCCGCTACCAGCAATTCAGTGCCACCCAACCCGGCGCCCACCGCCAGGATCGCTTCGAAATCGGCCACACAGGTGGCCGGTTCAAGACGCAGGATCTCCAGGTCAAGCACCTTGATACCCGTGTCGCGCAAGCGCGCCTGGGTTTGCCGGCGCAGTTCGGCATCGGCGACCAACGGGAAATGCCGCTCCTGTTCGGTGGCTGGCACCAGCCGTAGACCGACATGGCTGTAACCCGCTCGGGCGGCGGCCTCGACCATGTCCGGTGGAGACAGCTCGAGCACCGTCAGGGCCGCGAGGGAAAAAATTCGATCAGTCATTTATCATCACCCGCAATAGTAAGGTTGTATCAGCCAATGTGCTCGGGCGCGCAAGCCCGACCGCTTTGGGCTGCCTGCCTTATCGCTTCGATCAGCGCCAGTGTGCGCCCCCCGTCGGCAGCGTCGATCAGCGGCGCCTGTTCACCCCGGGCAACCCGCACAAAATGCTGCAATTGCAGGGTCAATGCCTCGCCGGCGGGGATGCTCTCCGAGCTTTGCAACAGGGGCGTATGCCAGCCCGAGCCTGCCTCGGCGTAATGCCAGCGCTTGAGCTCGGGAATGCTCAGTGCTCCTTGGGTACCGGCCAGCAGATAGCACGGCTGGCCATCCTGGCGCGGGTACACAGGGCTTTCGCCAGCGTCCAGCTCCCAGCTCCACGGTGCAGCCACCGCGTCGGACCCGGTCAGGCTGCCCAGGGCACCGTTGGCAAACTGCAGCAGCACCGCGGCGCTGTCTTCGTTGGCAAAACCGCGGACATCGTTGCGGGTGAAGGCCTGCACCTGCACCACCTCGCCGCACAGGTAACGCAACAGGTCAAGGTCATGGATCAGGTTGGTCAGCAAGAAACCGGCCCCTGGCTCGCGACGCCAGGGCGTTTCGAAATAGCTGTCGGGCTTTTGCAGTTGCCACAGCGCGGTGACGTTGATCAAACGGCCCAGCTTGCCTTCGTTGATCACCTGGTGCGCCTTGGCGATCAGCGGATTGTGTCGGCGATGGTGCCCTACAAGCACCGGCACACCTCGGCGGCGTGAGGCTTCCACCAGTGCACGCACTTCATCCAGGTTCACGCCCACCGGTTTCTCTACCAGCACAGGCACTCCGGCCTCGACACAATCCAGGGCGGTGGCGACATGCAGGTTGTTGGGGTTAGCGACGATCACTGCCTCGGGGCGCGCATGCGCCAACATTTGCCGGTGGTCGGCAAAGCAGGGCACACCACACTCGGCAGCGAAGGCCTCGGCCTGCGGGCCGGGGTCGGCTACCGCACACAGTTGGGCTTGCGGCACATTGCGCAAGTGCTGGTAATGCTGCCGGCCCATAATGCCGGCGCCAATCAAGGCAATACGAAGGGGTGCGTTCAACAGCCTGTCCTCTTGTCATTGTTGTTATGAAATTTTGAAACCGGGTTCCGAAATTCATACTCGACAATTTAGAACCAAGTTCAGCTTTTCAGAAGAACGGGCGCAACAGACTGTGCGGTAATCGACCGGAATATCCTCTCAGGCAAACAGCTCGCTGGCGGGACTGGCCGCCGACAGCTCTTCTGCCGCCGACAGCAATAGCGGTGCCAGCGCGGTAAGGCGGCTTTGTGCCAGCCGCGCGCTGGGCCCCGCGATGCTCAGCACGCCGATCACCTCGTCACTTTGCGGGCGGCGTACCACTGCGGCCAGGGCTGAGGTGCCGATGGCGGAGGTCTCCTCGACCCAGGCATACCCACGCTCGCGGGCGCGGTGCAGGTAGGCGAGCAGCTCGTCGGTGGAGCGTGGCGCGTTCGGGCCGAACTGGTCGGGGTCGGCAATACCTTGGCGCAACACCATCTGCAGCGCCTGCTCATCGTCCAGGCTGGCCAACCAGGCATGCCCGGAGGCGGTATAGAACAGCGGCGCGTCGCGCCCCATATCCGGGTCGTAGCGCAGCCCGGAGCGGGCGCCCTGAGACTTGGCGATCCAGGTTTGCCGGGCACCGTCGATCACCCCAAGGCGCACCAGCTCACCGCTGTCCTGGGCCAGGCGGTCAAGAATCGGCTGGATGATGTCGGCACCGTTGCTGGCGAGGTAACGAAAGCCCAGCGCTACCAGCTTGGCCGACAGCTGATAGCGGCTGTTTTCCCGGTTCTGGCGCACGTAGCCCAGCCGCACCAGCTCCGTGAGCATGCGGTGGGCAGCGCTTTTGGGAATGTCCAGGCGCTCGGCCAGGGTTTGTAACGGCAGCCCTTGGGGTTCACCGGTAAGGCTTTCTACAAGACTGAAGGCGCGTTCGATCTGACTACCAGCCATGTCACAGGTCCCTGATTTTTTTGCGGATTCTAGAAGATGATTCCACATCGTCGCTAGCCAGCGCAGCTCGGGCCACCTCGAATGTCCGATGATCGCCCAGTTCTTGCCTGACATGACCAACCTGACCTTGCAGGACCACCCGCTGCCGATAAGAATGTGGAACATTGTTCTAATAAAAGCACAGGAAACCCGCAATGCCTTCCGCTCCTCTCGAAACCGAATGCGATGTACTGGTCATAGGTTCTGGCGCCGCCGGGCTGGCGGCGGCTGTCACGGCTGCCTGGCATGGGCAGAAGGTGATCGTGGCGGAGAAAGAACCGGTGTTTGGCGGTGCCACCGCCTGGTCCGGCGGCTGGGCCTGGGTGCCACGCAACCCGCTGGCGCGCAGGGCCGGCATCGAGGAAGACATCGAGCAGCCGCGGACTTATCTGCGCCATGAGCTGGGGGCGAACTACAATGCCGAGCGCGTCGATGCCTTCCTTGAGGCGTGCCCGCACATGGTGGCGTTTTTCGAGAAGTACACGGCGTTGCAGTTTGCCGACGGCAACGGCATCCCGGACATGCATGGCGATACGCCGGGGGCAGCCCTTGGCGGCCACCAGGTGATCGCCGCGCCCTACGATGCCCGCGAGGTTGGCGCCCTGCTGCCACGCTTGCGCAAGACCATGCGCGAAACCTCGTTCATGGGCATGCCAATCATGGCCGGTGCCGACCTTGCCGCCTTCCTCAACATGACCCGCTCGCCCAAAGCCCTGCTGCACGTGTGCAAGCGCTTTGGCCGCCACCTGTACCACCTGGCCCGCCATGGTCGGGCCATGCACCTGGTCAACGGTGTGGCACTGGTGGCGCGCCTGGCTAAATCGGCACAGGACCTGGGTGTGCGCCTGCAAGCGTCGGCGCCGGCCAAACGCCTGCTGATCGAGAATGGCCAGGTACGCGGGGCGTGGGTCGCGACGCCACAGGGCGAGCAGCTGATCCGCGCCAAGGCCGTGGTGCTGGCGGCAGGTGGTTTCCCCAATGACAACGCCCGGCGCCAGCAACTGTTCCCGCGCGATGCCAGCGGCCACGACAACCTGGCGCTGCCGCCCAAGGGGTGTTCTGGCGATGGCCTGCGCCTGGGCGAATCCGCCGGCGGTGTGGTTGCCACCGACCTGAAGTCGCCGGTGGCCTGGGCACCGGTTTCACAGGTGCCGTATCGCGACGGCAGCGTCGGCCACTTCCCGCACATTATCGAGCGCGGCAAACCGGGCGTTATCGGTGTGCTGGCCAACGGCAAGCGTTTCGTCAACGAAGCGCATGGCTATTACGACTATGTGTCGGCCATGGTCGCTGCAGTGCCGCAGGGCCAGGAGGTGTGCTCGTGGCTGGTTTGCGATCATCGCTTCTTGCGCCGCTATGGCCTGGGGCATGCCCGCCCGGCACCGCTGCCGGTAGGGCCGCATGTGCGCAACGGCTACCTGAAACGCGGCGCCACGCTCGAGCAGCTCGCCCAGGCCTGCGGCATTGACCCGTCTGGGCTGCGCGCCACGGTCACTGATTTCAATAGCCATGCCCGTAACGGCCAGGACCCGGCGTTTGGCCGCGGTTCCACGCCGTTCAACCGCAAGCAGGGTGACCCACAGCACAAGGGCCCTAACCCGTGCGTGGCGCCCATCGAGCACGGGCCGTTCTATGCGGTGAAAGTAAAGCCCGGCTGTTTTGGCACCTTTGCCGGGTTGCGCACCGACGGCAATGCCCGTGTACTGGATGAGGCCGGGCAACCGATTGCAGGCCTGTATGCAGCAGGTACCGACATGGCCAGCGTGTTTGGTGGCTGGTACCCGTCGGGTGGCATCAACCTGGGGCCGGCGCTGACCTTTGGCTATGTCGCCGGGCGGCACATTGCCGGGGTGCAGGGGTATGAGTGAACTGACCCACAATACCCGGGTGGTCGGCACTCTGCAGGAGGACGCAGGGAAAGGCCGTGGCGCTTGAATCGAGCGCCACGCGGTCTGATTTTTCAGCGCTGTCGTCCCTCAGCTCACTGGTCTCGCTGCGCTGCGCTCCTGAATCTGCGCCAGCCAGTAGGCCACATCCACCTCGTCGATCTGCTCGGTGCGCAGGAAGCGCTCGGCATATTGACGGTATACCCCACTGCTGAGGAACAGTTGTAGCAGTTGCCCGTCGACGTGCCCCTCGCGGGCCATGGCCACCAGGATCTTCACCGATTCGGACAGCGTCTTCGGGGGTTTGTAAGGCCGGTCTGCTGCCGTCAGTGCTTCGAAGATGTCGGCAATCGCCATCACCCGCTCGGCGATGCCCAGGTCCTGCCCGCCCAGGCGGCGCGGATAGCCGCTGCCGTTCATCTTTTCGTGGTGGTTGCCGGCGATGTCGGGTACCCGCTTGAGCTGGCGCGGGAGCGGCAGCGCACTGAGCATGATGATGGTCTGCACGATGTGTTCGTTGATCTTGAAGCGTTCTTCGTCAGTCAGCGTGCCACGGCGGATCGACAGGTTGTACAACTCGCCGTAGTTGCTGGCGTGGCCTGGCAGGTGCATGTCGAACCCCCAGATATTACGCGGGTCATCCTTGACCACCGGCGGCGTGCGGGTGCCCCAGTGCACGCAGTGCTCGGGGCGATCAGCCAGCAATGCCTCCTCTGTCGGCAGTGCAGGCTGCGGCACGCCGACAAGGCGTTCCGCCTCGTCACGGGAGATGCCCAGGCGGTTATCGAAATGGCGCAGCCAGCGGCGCTTGCCGATCACCTGCAAACGCTGGATATCGGTGTCCTGCATGAACTCGCCGCCGATGTTGGCCTGGGCGACGAAAGCGAAGTCGTCCTGCAGCTCGGCCTGGCTTCGCTGCAGTGCGGCTTTCAGCACCTGCTGGTCGGCGCCACTGGCCAGGCCTTGCCAGTAGGCCAGCTCCGCATCGCGCCACAGCACTTCGAAACGCATGCGGACTTCGTGGATGCGGTTGTACAGGGTCTCCAGCTTGGTCGCCTTGTCCACCACGTACTCGGGGCTGGTGACCTTGCCACAATCGTGCAGCCACGCTGCCACACGGAACTCGTACCGTTCTGCCTCGGTCATGCTGAAGCTGGCGAACGGGCCGCTGTCGGCTGCCACTGCCTGATCCAGCAGCATCTGCGCCAGCTGAGGCACCCGCTCGCAGTGGCCACCGGTATAGGGGCTCTTGGCATCGATGGCGTCTGCCAGCAGCTTGATCATGGCGTCCAGCAGGCGTTGCTGGGCTTCGACCAACTGGCGGGTTTCGATAGCCACCGCAGCCACTCCGGACAATTCCTCGACAAAGCGCCGGAATGCCTCGCCCACCCGCTCCTGCGCCTGCTCTTCGTCCATTTGCAGGACCAGGATGCCCAACAGTGCCTGGCTACGGTCATTCAGCACCACGGCCAGACTGCGCTCATGCAGGCCGAGGGCCTGGGTCACTGTTACAGCCAAGTGCTGCCGGGCGCCCTCATCCACTGCCAGCTCGCTTGGGTAGTGTTCACCGCGGCACGAGGCGGCCAGGCGCAGCAAAGCCTGTTCAGCGTCATACAGGTAAACCCCGCCGGCGTCGCCCCCGGCAGCTTCTACCAGATGGTTCAGCACGCCGTCGAGCATGCGCTCCAGGTTTCGCTCACGGCTGAGCGTAAGGGTAATCGCCTGAAAGTGACGAATGGTACCGGACATGCGGCTCAGCACGCGGCTCAGCTCACGCACCTCGGAAACCCGCGAGTGCACGCCCACCTCACGGCTGAAATCAAAACTGGCCAAGCCTTGAACCTGCTCGCGCAACAGCCGCAGCGGGCGGCCAATGCGCCGGCCAAGCACACCGCCGAGCACCAGCAGCACGGCCATCAGCGCCACGGTCCAGAGCAACTGCTCGTACAAGACTTTGCGCGCCCCCACCAGTAACTCGTGGCCGGGTACGGCAATCAGCACGTACAAGTCGTGCCCGGCCAGGGTGGTCAGATGCACACGAATGCCATACCAGGTCTGGCCATCCACCTGATAAGGCTGAGGCTGGTTGCCCTTGGGCAGGTCAGCGTATAGCCGCGCCAGGCTGGGAGCGCCCAGCTCGGCGACACGCGACAGGCGCACGCCTTGCCCTTCGTGCACGATTGCCCGCTGCGGGTCCGGATAGGCCACAACGTTGCCCTGGTCATCGACCACCACGATCTCGGTACCCGGGGTCATGCGCAGGTCCTGAGCCTCGCTGGCCAAGTCGTTGACCGAGACATCCAGGCCGATCACGGCGCCACCGTCGACGCTACGTTGGGCCATGGTCAAGCCGACCTCGCGGGTGGTGAAGAACACATAAGGGCGGGTCAGTACAGTAGCGGGTTGTACCGTGGCTTCAGCGAACCAGGGGCGCAGGCGTGGATCGTAGCGATAGTCAGGTTTGGCCTGGGCCTGCAACAGGTTCAGCGCCCGATCATAAAAACGCCACTCTCCCTGCACCTTGGCGCCCTCGCCATGGCTGACGCTCTGCACCAGAAATGCCGTGCCCGGTGGAGCGGCGAAACGCTGCATCAGCTGCGGGTCATGCAGGCGACGCACCAGCAGGAACTCGCCGCTGGGGTAACCCAGATAGGCGGCGCTGAGCATGCGGTTGGCGTCCAGCATTTCCACCAGTTGTGGCAGCCGATCCAGGCGCTGTGCCTGGGTGTGCACAGTCGGGTTGTGGGCAAGCAGGCGAATGCTGCTTTGCGCAGGCTCGATCAGGCGCCTGGCGCGCTCGTCGATCGTCTTGGCAACCTGCTGGGCGGCATCGCCAGCAGCAGCCACAAGGGTTTGGCGAATACCGCGGTACCCCTGCCAGGCCAGGGCAGCGCCGAGCAGCAGCATGCCCAGCACGATGGCCAGCGCCACCAGCCACTGCAGTGAAATACCACGTCCTCTATTGCCAACGACACGCCCCGTCGACACGCAGCCCATCCCAGGTACTCCATGTGCGGCACATTGCCTTGGCTGATGTCTGCAGCAGTGTAGAGTGCATGTGAGCGTTCTGCCGGGTCGGCAACACGTTTACAGACGATCGTGCAAGGCTTTGTACCGCGACGCAGGCGACGTGGGCCATGATCAGGAAATCAGTCGCGCAACTGGTACCAGGTGGTCTTGAGCTGCGAATACTTGTCGAACGAATGCAGTGACAGATCACGGCCAAACCCCGACTGCTTGCCCCCACCGAACGGCACCGTCACATCCAGCGCATCGACCGTGTTCACCGATACGGTACCGGCTTTCAACGCCCGCGCTACCCGGTGCACCTGGTTGAAGTCGTCGCTCCACACCGAGGCTGCCAGGCCATAGATGCTGTCGTTGGCCAGGCGCACCGCTTCTTCTTCGGTGTCGAAGGCGCTGACCGCCAGCACCGGGCCGAACACCTCCTCCCGCGCCAGGCTCATGCGGCCGTCGACACCGGCAAAAATGGTCGGCTCGATGTAGTTGTCCGAACCTTCGACGGTCAGGCGTCGGCCGCCACACACCAATCGCGCGCCCTCTTGCCCGGCACGCACGATGGCGGCCTCGATGCGGCCGGTCTGCTCGGCATCGACAATGGCCCCGGCGCGGCTCGCCGGATCCAGCGGGTTACCGGGCAGCCACTGGCGAGCCTTGGCCTGCAGGCGCTCGATGAACTCATCGTGGATGGCACGCTGCACGTACAGCCGCGAGTTGGCCGAACACACCTCGCCCTGGTTGAAGAAAATGCCGAAGGCGGCCTTTTCCGCCGCCAGGTCCAGGTCCTGGCAGTTGTCGAACACCAGGTTTGGGCTCTTGCCGCCGCACTCCAGCCACACCTGCTTGAGGTTGGACTGCGCCGAATACTGCATGAAGTACTTGCCCACCTGGGTGGAGCCGGTGAATACCAGGCAGTCCACATCCGGGTGCAGGCCCAGCGCCTGCCCGGCCTGCTCGCCCAGGCCCGGCACCACGTTCAGTACGCCTTCCGGCAACCCCGCTTCCAGCGCCAGTTGGGCCAGGCGCAGGGCCGAAAACGGTGATTGCTCGGCGGGCTTGAGTACCACGCTGTTACCGGCAGCCAGCGCCGGGGCCAGCTTCCAGGCGGCCATGTCGAGGGGGAAATTCCACGGCACCACAGCCGCGACCACACCGAGTGCTTCGCGGGTGATGGTGGCCAGCGCCGTGGGCGCCGTGGGCGCCACTTGGTCGTACAGCTTGTCCAGCGCTTCGCCGTACCAGCCGAACACATGTGCAGAGCCCGGCACGTCGATGGTGTAGGCGTCCATCACCGGCTTGCCCATGTTCAGCGAGTCCAGCAATGCCAGTTCTTCACGATGGGCCATGATCAGCTCGGCCAGGCGCAGCAGCACCTTCTTGCGCTCGCCCGGCGCCATGCGCGGCCAGGGGCCTTGCTCGAAGGCTCGACGGGCGCTGGCGACAGCCAGGTCGACCTCGGCCTGGCCGCAGGCGGTAACCTGTGCCATTAAGTTGTGGGTGGCGGGGTTGATGGCTGCGAAGGTGGCGCCATCCTGTGCGTTGACGGGTTTGCCGCTGATAAGCGCCTGGGATGGCAGGTACAG
Source organism: Pseudomonas sp. NBRC 111139 (assembly GCF_001753955.1). Classification (NCBI taxonomy): domain Bacteria; kingdom Pseudomonadati; phylum Pseudomonadota; class Gammaproteobacteria; order Pseudomonadales; family Pseudomonadaceae; genus Pseudomonas; species Pseudomonas sp. NBRC 111139. The sequence goes on along the minus strand of NZ_BCBP01000020.1, from coordinate 132,522 downwards.
ATCCGAAGCGCGCTGTTGCCAGAATTCGAGGGTATACATGTGTACTCCTGGTAAACATGGGAGCAATCTTTTGGATGGGGGCGTCGTCCCACGGATGAATCGCCGGGGCTGCTTTGCAGCCCAATCGCGACACAAGGCCGCTCCCACAAGAACAGCGTTGCCCCTGCAAGCGACGCGATTGCTGTGGGAGCGGCCTTGCGTCGCGGTCGGGGCGCGAAGCGCCCCCAGAAGGCTTAGAGCTTGCCGACCAGCCTCGCCGTGCGGTCTACGGCTATCCGGGTCTTCTCCACCAGCTCATCCAGCTCGCTGTGGTTGGCGATCAAGGCCGGGGCCATGATCATCCGGCCCAGGGTCGAGCGAATGATCACCCCTTCCTCGAAACCAAAGGTGCGGCACTGCCAGGCCAGGTCGTTCTCGTTGGCAAAGCGCTTGCGCGTCGGCTTGTGCTCGGCAAACTGCAGCGCCGCCACCAGCCCGGCCCCTTGCACCTGGCCGATCAATGGGTGATCGGCAAACACTTCGCGCAGAATGCGCTGCAGGTACGGCCCCGTGTCGTCCTTCACCTGGCGCACGATGCCTTCGTCACGCAGCGCCTTCAGGTTGGCGATGGCCACTGCCGCCGCCACCGGGTGGCCGGAATAGGTCAGGCCGTGGGCAAATACCCCGCCGCGCTCCACCAACGCCTCGGCAATGCGCTTGCTCAGCACCAGGCCGCCCATGGGCACATAGCCGCTGGTCAGGCCCTTGGCAATCGACAGGGTGTCGGGCTCGAAGCCGAAGTATTCATGGGCGAACCATTCGCCGGTGCGGCCAAAGCCACCGATCACCTCATCGGCGCACAGCAGCACGTCGTACTGGCGGCAGATACGCTGGATTTCCGGCCAGTAGCTTTCCGGCGGGAAGATCATGCCGCCGGCCCCCTGGAAGGGTTCGGCAATGAAGCCGGCAACGTTCTCGGCACCCAGTTCGAGGATCTTTTCCTCCAGCTGCAGGGCGCAGCGGCGGCCGAACTCGGCCGGGGTCAGTTCACCGCCCTCGGCGTACCAGTAAGGTTCGTCGATGTGTGCCACATCCGGAATCAGCCCGCCCATGTCGTGCATGAACTTCATCCCGCCCAGCGCCGTGGCCGCCAGGGTCGAGCCGTGGTAGCCGTTCCAGCGGCCGATCATGACCTTCTTGCCTGGCTGGCCAACCACCTGCCAGTAGCGGCGCACGGTGCGGATCAGTACCTCGTTGGCCTCGGAGCCGGAGTTGGTGTAGATCGCGTGGCTGTAGTGCCCCGGCAGCAGGCTGAACAGCAACTCGGACAGTTCGATCACCGCCGGGTGGGTGGTGTGGAAGAACATGTTGTAGTAGGCCAGCTGATCCATCTGCGTGGCTGCGGCGGCCGTCAGGTCACGACGGCCATAACCGAGCTGGGTGCACCACAGGCCGGACATGCCATCCAGGTAACGCTTGCCCTCGCTGTCCCACAGGTGCAGGCGTTCGCCCCCGACGATCACCCGCGGCCCTTCGGCGTTCAGCGCCTTCTGGTCGAGGAAGGCATGAATGTGGTGGGCGGCATCGGCTGCCTGGTAGTCACGGGTCTGGCGTTGCGGGGCGAAAGGCGCGTTCATTGTTGGTTTTCCTTTGCGGTGGGGTTGCAGGGCAGCTGGCGCTCAGCGCAGCTTGCCCATGTAGCTTTCCAGCGGGTCCTTGCCCAGCACGCCCTGGGCATTGGCCAGTGCGTCGATGAACAGGGAGAACAGTTCGGACTGGGTGCCGATGTCGAGCTTGACGTAGACGTTCTTGCGGTGCGACTTGATGGTGTCTTCCGACACCCCCAGCCGCTCGGCCAGCGACCTGGTCGAGTGACCACGCAGGATCAGCTGGGCGATACGGCATTCACGCTCGGTCAGCAGCGAGCTGCCGAAGTTGTTCAGCGCGGCATGGATACGTTGCTCGAGGATGTTCTCGAAGCGGCCTGCGCGGCTGTCCAGCCCGGCAAAATGCTTGCCGAGTACCGCCAGCACCCAAGGCGTGATGAGCCCGAACCGCGTGCGGCTTTGCCCATCCAGCTTGTCGGTGAAGGCCAGCGACACCGCCAGGCTTTGCCCGGGCGCCACCTGCAGGATGTAGTTGAGTTCGTCCTCCAGGTGCGAGTGGCGGTAGAACGATTGGTAGTATTCGCTGACCTCGAAGTGATCGGGCGCCACTTCGAACAGGCCGTAGCAGCCGGATTCGACCTGTTCCACACAAGCACCGTAGAACGGGTCAAGCAGGTAGAAGCCCGACAGGTAGCGGCTGACATTGCCTTCGGGCTGCCAAGGTGCCTTGTCATCCTGCTCGAACAGCGCACAGGGCATGCCGTCGTGCGGGTACAGGTACACCGTGGTCGCCTGGATCGGCCGTATCACACTCAATGCAGCAAACAGGCTGGCGGCAAAGCCCGGCCGGCCGATCGCCTCGGTGACCTTGGCCTGGTGCTCGAACCATTGTGCTGAAAGCAATTGATTAGTCACTGTAAGCCTGCCGTTTCTTCTCAGTGGCACCGCCGCCAGTGCGGTGCGTCGTTGAGCAGATACTCCCACGGGGCCGCAGGCACCGGAATCACCCTTTGGGGTGAGCCGGGCAAGGGCAGTGGCCGCTCACCCCAAAGGGTGATTCCGGGTGCCTACAGGGTGTGGGAGCATCAACCCGCCCCAGCGCTGCGAGCTTTCCGCTCGACCTCCTTGCACAGCACCTAACGGTCGCGAGCCTGCTCGCCTGCCGCGGTGTCCTGCATCCCTTTTCAGGAGTTAGCAATGCATACAACAACAAGTACAGCCCATAGCCCCGCCCCGCATGCACCCTCGCAACCCGGCACCAGCACCGGCCGCTTCCGCAAGTCCATGAGCATGACCGCCCTGGTGCTGTTTGGCCTGGCCTACATGGTGCCCCTGGCCGTATTCACCACCTACGGGCTGGTCACCCAGATGACCAAAGGGCACCTGCCCACCGCCTACCTGCTCACGCTCGCCGCCATGCTGCTGACCGCCTACAGTTACGGCCGCATGGTCCAGGCCCACCCCTACTCCGGCTCGGTCTACACCTACACGCGCAAGGCCTTCGGCAGCCATATCGGCTTCATCACCGGTTGGACACTGCTGCTCGATTACATCTTTCTGCCGCTGCTCAGCTACCTGCTGATCGGCATCTACATGTCGGAATACTTCCCGACCATCCATGCCTGGGTGTGGGTGGCGGGCTCCATTGCCCTGGTCACCTTCCTCAACCTGATCGGCATCGAGTCGATCACCCGAGTCAACTGGATCCTGGTGGTGGTGCAATTGGTGTTCATCATCGTCTTCGTCGCCCTGTCCATTCTCAAGCTCAGCGGACAGGCGGAGCCGGTGTCGCTGCTGGCCCCCTTGCACCACGAAGGCTTCAGCGTGCCGTTGATCATGACCGGCGCCGCCGTGCTGTGCCTGTCGTTCCTCGGCTTCGATGCGGTATCGACCATGGCTGAGGAAACCAGTAACCCGACCTACCGCATTCCCGTGGCGATTCTGGCGGTGTCGTTGATCGGCGGCCTGCTGTTTCTGGTGGTGTCTTATTGCGCACAGATGGTGTTCCCCGATTGGGGCAGCTTCGCCGATCCGGATTCGGCGTCGGTCGACGTGATGCGCCGGGTGGGCGGCGAGCTGCTGGTAACCGCCTTCACCGCGACCTACGTGGCCGGCTGCTTCGCCTCGGCCATGGTGTCCCAGGCCAGCGTGTCGCGCGTACTGTTCGCCATGGGCCGTGACGGCGCATTGCCGCGGGCATTCGGCCAGCTGGTGACGAAAAAGCGCGTGCCGGCCACTGCCATCCTGGTGGTCAGCCTGCTGTCGCTGATCGCCCTGGTGATCACCCTGGATACCGTGGCGAACATGATCAGCTTTGGCGCACTGTTCGCCTTTTCGGCGGTGAACCTGGCGGTGGTCAAGCACTACCTGGTTGACCAGAAACTGCGCGGTTGCCGCAACTGCCTGCTGTACGGCGCCATTCCTGGCCTGGGCTTTCTCAGCACGCTGTGGCTATGGAGCAGCCTGACCAGCCTGTCGTTCACCATCGGCCTGTGCTGGATGGGCCTGGGCCTGTTGGTGCTACTGGGGCTGACCCGGGCGTTGCGCGTGAAGCTGCCAGAGTTGCAGATGGCCGAGTGAGCCCTGACGCCTTGCGTGACCGCTCCTGCAGGGCATCGCGAGAACCCGGGTGATAACTGCTCGTTATCACCCGATCCGGATTAATCATTATTCAGCCCCCCGTTCGCCCCCTACAGTCCTGACCCACGATTGTCATTGCCAACGGGAAACGAAATGTCCATCGAACACCGCCTGAACCACATCGCCGGCCAGCTCAGTGGCCACGGTGACGTGCTGCTGCACAGCCTCGACGCCCACACCGGTGAAGCACTGCCCTACGCCTTCCACCAGGCGACCGGCGATGAAGTCGAGGCCGCCGCCCAGGCCGCCGAGGTGGCCTACCCGAGCTACCGCAGCACCCGCCCGGACCAACGCGCCGCTTTTCTCGACGCGATCGCCAGCGAACTGGACGCGTTGGGTGATGACTTCATCCAGGACGTGATGCGCGAAACCGCACTGCCTGAAGCGCGCATCCGCGGCGAACGCAGCCGCACCAGCAACCAGCTGCGCCTGTTTGCCGAAGTGGTACGGCGTGGCGACTTTTACGCTGCACGCATCGACCGCGCCCTGCCCCAGCGCACCCCGCTGCCGCGCCCGGACCTGCGCCAGTACCGCATCGGCGTGGGCCCGGTGGCCGTGTTCGGCGCCAGCAACTTCCCTCTGGCCTTCTCCACCGCTGGCGGTGACACCGCTTCGGCGCTGGCCGCCGGCTGCCCGGTGGTGTTCAAGGCACACAGCGGGCACATGCTCACTGCGGCCCATGTGGCCGCGGCCATCGACCGAGCAGTGACCGGCAGCGGTATGCCGGCAGGCGTTTTCAACATGATCTACGGTGCCGGTGTGGGCGAAGCGCTGGTCAAGCACCCAGCCATCCAGGCAGTCGGCTTTACCGGCTCGCTGCGCGGTGGCCGCGCCCTGTGCGACATGGCCGCAGCGCGCCCGCAGCCGATCCCGGTGTTCGCCGAAATGAGCAGTATCAACCCGGTGATCGTGCTGCCGCAGGCTCTGCAGGCTCGCGGTGAACAGGTGGCAACCGAGCTGGCCGCCTCGGTGGTGCTGGGCTGCGGGCAGTTCTGCACCAACCCGGGCCTGGTGGTGGGTATCCGGTCGCCACACTTCGAGCATTTCCTGCAAACGCTGGTGGCACGCATGGCCGACCAAGGCCCGCAGACCATGCTCAACGCGGGCACCCTGCGCAGCTACCAGAACGCTGTGCAGCACTTGCTGGCGCACCCGGGTATCCAGCATCTGGCCGGCCAACCGCAAACGGGTAACCAGGCTCAGCCGCAGTTGTTCAAGGCCGACGTGAGCCTGCTGCTCAATGGCGACCCGCTGTTGCAGGAAGAAGTGTTCGGCCCTTGCACCGTGGTGGTTGAAGTGGCCGATGCCCAGCAACTGGCCGAAGCATTGCGTCACCTGCAAGGTCAGCTGACCGCCACCCTGATTGCCGAACCTGACGACTTGCGCGCCTTTGCCTCACTGGTGCCGTTGCTGGAACGCAAGGCCGGGCGCTTGCTGCTCAATGGCTACCCGACCGGCGTGGAGGTTTCCGATGCCATGGTGCATGGCGGCCCCTACCCGGCCACCTCCGACGCCCGCGGCACTTCGGTCGGCACCTTGGCCATCGACCGCTTCCTGCGCCCGGTGTGCTTCCAGAACTACCCGGACGCACTGCTGCCGGATGCGTTGAAAAACGCTAACCCGCTGGGGATTGCCCGGTTGCTGGAGGGTGTGAGCAGCCGCGAGGCGGTGTGATCTTTCATGGCTGCAACCCGTGCCGGCCTCTTCGCGGCTATAGCCGCCAAGAGGCCGGCACTGGCGCTTCGAGCTGTATACAATCAGTAAAAAGCTTGCTTACAATACCGAGCGCCTATGACATCGGTAATCGCCGATGCGTATTGCGCAGGCTTGCACCATGTCATCTACAAACCCTGCAAAAACGCTCCTCGTCAAAAACGCCGCACTGCTGGTCACCATGGACGGCGAACGCCGCGAAATCAAGAACGGAGGCCTGTTCATCGAAGGCAACCTGATCAAGCAAGTCGGCCCCAGCGATACCCTCCCGCAGCACGCCGATGTGGTTCTGGACATGGCCGGCAAGGTGGTCATCCCAGGCCTGGTCAACACCCACCACCACATGTACCAGAGCCTCACCCGCGTGGTACCGGCAGCTCAGGACGGCGAGCTGTTCAACTGGTTGACCAACCTGTACCCGATCTGGGCGCGCCTGACCCCCGAGATGATCGCGGTGTCGACCCAGACCGCCATGGCCGAGCTGATCCTGTCCGGCTGCACCACCTCCAGCGACCATCTGTATATCTACCCCAACGGCTGCAAGCTCGACGACAGCATCCACGCGGCGGCCGAGATCGGCATGCGCTTCCACGCCGCGCGCGGCAGCATGAGCGTGGGGCAGAGCCAAGGCGGCCTGCCACCTGACGCGGTGGTGGAAAAGGAAGCCGACATCCTCAAGGAATCGCAACGCCTGATCGAGGACTACCACGATGCCAGCCACGGCTCGATGCGCCGTATCGTGGTCGCGCCATGCTCGCCGTTCTCGGTCAGCCGCGACCTGATGCGCGAAGCTGCCGTGCTGGCGCGCCAGTATGGGGTGTCGCTGCACACCCACCTGGCCGAGAACGTCAACGACATCGCCTACAGCCGCGAGAAGTTCGGCATGACCCCTGCCGAGTACGCCGAAGACCTTGACTGGGTCGGCCATGATGTATGGCATGCCCACTGCGTGCAGCTCGACCAGCACGGCATTGAGCTGTTCGCCCGCACCGGCACCGGCGTCGCCCACTGCCCATGCTCGAACATGCGGCTGGCCTCGGGCATCGCCCCGGTACGCAAGATGCGCGACCACGGCGTACCGGTGGGCCTGGGGGTCGATGGCTCTGCCTCCAACGACGGCGCCAGCATGATCGGTGAAGTGCGCCAGGCCCTGCTGCTGCAACGGGTGGGCTTCGGCCCTGACGCGATGACCGCACGCGAAGCGCTGGAGATAGCCACACTGGGTGGCGCGAAAGTGCTCAACCGCAATGATATCGGCGCCCTGGCCCCGGGCATGGTCGCCGATTTCGTCGCCTTCGACCTGGGCCATGTGGCGTATGCCGGCGGCCACCATGACCCATTGGCGGCACTGGTGTTCTGCACCCCGACCCAGGTGCATACCAGCGTGATCAACGGCCGCGTCGTGGTGAAAGACGGCCAGCTGGCCACCGTCGACCTGCCGCGCGTACTGGAACGCCACAACCAGCTGGCCCATCAGCTGGTCAGTGGCACTTGAGGCCAGGCATCAGCTCGGCATCGCCGGGTTGAATGAAGGTCATGCGCAGCCCTCTGGGCTGCGCTGTCATGTAGAAAAGCTGCGGGTAGCGCGCACTACGATGTCATGTCCACTCAAAGGTCCATGACCATCTCATGCCAGGCCATACCGCCGTGGTCCGACGGCGACGGTTTCACGTATCGGTAGCCCAGCTTCTGGTACAGGGCCACATGCTGCTCCTTGCACATCAGGTGAATGGTCTGCTTGCCCGCCGCGTGCATGCGCCCGATGAATTCGTTCATCAACAGTTTGGCGTAGCCTTTGCCCTGGTGGGCCGGGTCTACAACCACCGACATGATCACCACGTTCGCGGCCGCCGGGTCATGGCCGACCAGCTCCTTGAAGGCCTCGTCGGACATCACGACCTCGTGGGCGCAGCCACTGTTGATGAAACCAACAATCTCGCCGTCGCTTTCCAGCACCAGGAAGCCTTGTGGGTACTGCGTGATACGCGTGCGGATTTTCTCCAGCGTGGCCGCCTCATCCCCTTCATAGGCGCCAATTTCGATGGCGTAGCAACGCTCGGCATCGGCGGGAACGGGGGTGCGGAACTGAAGGGCGCTCATGGCAAGTATCCTTGGCAATGGTAAAGACAGCCGCCATGATAAATGAGCCTCGACCTTGCGCTCCATCATTGCGAACTCGGTCAGGTCGGGCGTGTGACGCTTGATGCTTGCCAAGGATGGCAAGCATCATGGGGACCTTGCTCTATTGCCACGGATACGCCGATGACCGCTGTAACTTCCCCCTTCACCGAACCCAGCCGCTGCAAACGCCTGAAAGCGGCCAGCAGCAGGGATCATGACAGCGTCGATCAACTGGTAATGGCAGCGCGGCCCTTCGAGAACCGCGAGCGTTATGGTCGCTTCCTGCAGGTGCAGCACCGCTTTCATGGCAGCCTGCTGGCGTTGTATCAGGATGAACAGCTCAACCAGCAACTGCCGGGGCTGGCGGCGCTGTCACGTTTTGCAGCAGTTGAGGCCGACCTGCGCGACCTGGGCCTGTCGCTGCCAACGTCCACCCAACCGGTCTGTGTCAGCTCGGCCCAGGCCTTGGGATGGCTGTATTGCAGTGAAGGCTCCAACCTGGGGGCGGCGTTTCTCTACAAGCACACGCAACGTCTTGGGCTGGAGGGTGACAAGGGCGCCCGCCACCTGGCCCCTCACCCGGATGGCCGAGCGCTGCATTGGCGCGCATTTGTTGCCAGGCTGGACAGCCTGGTGCTGGGGGAGCAGGAAGAAGCAGAGGTGGTGAAAGGGGCGATTGCTGCGTTCGACAGTTACCGGCGGCATTTGCGTGAGGTGTTTGCAGGCCTATGACTGACCAGTGGGGCACTCACGGCGGCTACTGCACAGAGCCAACCACCCCGGCAAAGTTCTTCAAGTTGTTGCTGTAGCGAACTTTTTCTTGATTCCCTGTCTATGTGTGAGGCACAGAAGGTAGCGGAACGCGAGACAGGGTTCGCCCCACACCTGCTGGCCAGATGGCTCATTCGTTATCAGAGGTTGGCTACGCTCATGAAAATACATGTCGCAAGGTTGGTGCTGCTCGGCCTGTTCTCGCTCGCGGCGGTGGGCACGGCATCGGCAACGCAAATGAAAGCCGCCGAACCGGTTTCACCGGCTGTCCAGTCACCGTTAAAGCCAGCCGGCAACCCTTGGTCGAGCGTGGCCAGCGTGGCCGTTGAACAGCCAGCCACCCTCCTGGCGCATGATGACGATCGCTGGCACGACCACCGAAGCGACTGGCGCCGCGAACAGTGGCGGCGTGAACAAGCCCGCCGGGACTGGGAGCGGCGGCGCGACTGGGAACGGCGCCGTGATTGGGAGCGCCGCCATGAGCGCGCCATGCGCCAGCGTCATCATGACGCGCATCATTACTACCGCCGTTGAAGCCCAAGCAATCGGTTTTAGGGGCAGTGTCAGTCGGCCAGCTGCGGAGCCTCCCCCGCCGCCTCTGCCTCCATCTTCAAGCGGTCCGCCTTGCAGATGTACTTGGGCTTGCGTGGCGCCAGTTTGGCACTGGCCTTTTTGGCATGCGCCTGCAATAGCTGCTTGATCTTCTTACGACGGTTCATAGTCTACGGGGCCTTTCAGGACGTTTCGCTGCCGCCATCATACCCCGGCAGCCTGGGAAAACGCAGTGAACAGCCCAGCTTATGCCTGCTACGGCCACGCAGGTCACAGGATTCAACGCGTTGACGTATTTTTCACAGTCCGCAGATTAGCGTCACGCCCTTTCCGGTCACGCGCACAACCGCTGGCCGCCAAGGTACGACGAGGCATACGTGTCAAACACTACATCCCCCGCCGCGCACAAGCGCGTAGACTGGGCCGGCCTCGGCTGGCTCTTGCTGTTCTTCTGGTATTTTTCCGGTGTAACCCAGGCGCTGCTGCTGTTCAGCGGGACGACCGGCTTCGCCGGTTTTCGCGATGCGTTATTCCTCAGCAGCCTATGGCTGGCGCCCGTCCTGTTGCTGCCGCGCTTCACCCGCGCCACCGCGGCAATCATTGGTCTGGTGCTGTGGGCTGCATCGCTGGTGGGCCTGAGCTACTTCGGCATCTATCGCCAGGAATTTTCGCAAAGCGTCATCTTTGTGATGTTCGAGTCCAACACCGCCGAGGCTGGTGAGTACTTCAGCCAATACTTCAGCGTGGGGCTGGGCCTGGCACTGGTGCTGTACACGCTGGTCGCGGTAATGCTGTGGCGGCGCGTGCGCCCGGTCAGCCTGCCGCTGCGCAGCCGCCTGCCGGTGGTCGTGCTATTGCTGGTGGCCAACCTGGTCATGCCGTTCTACAAGCAGATGGTCACCCAGGAGCGAAACTTCGCCGATGCGCTCGAAAAAGTGCAGCAGCGAATGGAGCCGGCCGTCCCTTGGCAGTTGCTGGTCGGCTACCGACAGTACCGCCAGCAACTGGACAACATGCAGAAACTGCTGGCCCAGAATGCCGCACTGCCACCGCTGCAAAACCTGCGAGACAGCAGTGGTACAGCGCCTCGCACTCTGGTATTGGTGCTCGGCGAGTCGACCACCCGCGAGCACATGCACCTGTATGGCTATAACCGCGATACCACGCCCAACCTCGACGCGCTGGCCGCCAGCGACAAGGGCCTGACCGTGTTCCGCGACGTGGTATCGCCGCGCCCGTACACCATCGAAGTGATGCAGCAGATTCTCACGTTCGGCGACGAGCAGAACCCGGACCGCTTCCTCAGCGACCCGTCGCTGATCAACCTGCTGAAACAGGCAGGCTACAAGACCTTCTGGATCACCAACCAGCAGACCTTGACCAAGCGCAACACCATGCTCACCACCTTCTCGCAGCAAACAGACGCGCCGGTGTACCTGAACAACCAGCGCAACCAGAATGCCAGCCAATACGATGACGTGGTGCTGGCACCGTTCGAAAAAGCCCTGCAAGACCCTGCGCCCAACAAGTTCATCATCGTGCACCTGCTGGGCACGCACATGGACTACCGCTACCGCTACCCGGACGACTATGCGCACTTCAACGACAAGCAAGGTGTGCCAGCCAAGCTGACGGCGGACCAGGTAGAAACCTACAACTTCTATGACAACGCGGTGCGCTACAACGACTATGTGGTGTCGACCCTGATCAGGCGTTATGCGGCAGGCAACCCCAACGGGTTCCTGATGTACCTGTCCGATCATGGTGAAGACGTGTACAGCTCCGGTGACCACGACCGCCTGGGGCGCAATGAAGGCGCACCGACCCGGCCGATGTACACCATCCCGTTCCTGCTGTGGACCTCGCCTAGCTGGCAGGCCGAACACCCGCGTGACTTGCAGGCAATGGCCAACCGCCCCTACAGCAGTTCGCATCTGATCCATACCCTGTCAGACCTGGCCGGATTGAGCTACGACCGCTATGAACCGGCGAAGAGCCTGGTGAGCCCACAGTTCGTGGCAGCACCACGCTGGATCGGCGATCCGTACCGCAAGGATGGCTTGCGCGAGTTCGATCAGCTGCCGCAGGACAAGGCCGACGGGGCACAGGAAACAGCCAGCACCCGGCAGTAATAAGGCCGGTTCATGCCCGGCAGCTACCCTGCAGGGCACTCCCCCGCACCGCCTCGGCCAACTTGCGCAGGTTGGCCTGGTGTGCATTCACCAGGCTGGTGATGCTGTTGTCCGCGGCAGTCTGCACGGACGTTCGGCAGGTCAGCTCGGCCTGCCCTTGCTGCTTCAGGCGCCACACCGCCTCCAGCGAGGCATAGCGCCCTGGTACCGTGTCGAAGCGCTGCACATCCACCCGCAGCGACGCCTTGCCACCGCCCGCCGGGCCGCCCAACAGGTCCTGCAGGGCGCTGCGGAATTCATCCACCAGGTTGGCGCCCCACCACTCCGTCTCCAGGATGGCCAGGCCGCTCTGCCCTTGCCGCACCACCAACTGTGGGCGGTCGACCTGGGGCGGCACAGCCACCCTGACCACCTGGATGCGTTGGCCGCTGTCACGTACCGGGTCGCTCGGTACCAACGTGTGGTAGTTGTTCGGCGTACTGCTGCAGCCCCCGAGCCACACCAGCAGGCTGGCCACACATACATTGCGCAGTCGTTGCATCGGCTGTCTCCTCAGGGTTCAAGGTCTGCGGGCCCGGCCGCTTTCGGCCGGCCACGAATGAGCGACTCGGGGTGGCGGCCCAGGTAGTCGGCAAGGTCACGTAGCGACCGCGACATGCGCTCCAGCTCGTCCAGTGTTTCGCCCATTCGCTCGCGCTGCGGCGAATCTTCGGAAATGGCCGAGTTGGCCGTGCGCAGGGTCTTGTGCACCTCGTCCAGCGCCACCTTCACCTCCGGCAGCGTCTGGCCATTGAACTGCCTGAGGCTGGCGCGCAGCTCACGCAAGCTACCGTCCAGGTTACCGGCGATGCTTTCCAGCGGCAGCTTGGCAATGCGCTCCATCACCCGCTGCAGCTGTTCCTGCAACTGCTCAAGGCTGCCGGGCAGCGTCGGGATCATGATGGGGTTGGCAGCCATGTCGAAGGTCACCTTGGGGGCATCCGGGTAGAAGTCCAGCGAAATGAACATCTGCCCGGTGATCAGGTTGCCACTACGCGCCTGGGCCCGCAGCCCATGTTCGACAAACGTGCCAATCAGTTTCCGCGCACCTTCAAAATCGCCCTCGGTGTGCTTGAACACCGCCAGCATCTTGCGGTGCACCGGCCCTAGCCGCTGGGGGTAGATCACCGCATCGACCACTACCGGGAAGGTTTGCCGCGTAGCATCGTAATCGAGCTGGATCGAGGTGACCCGGCCAAATTCCACACCCTTGAACTCCACTGGCGCCCCCACCGACAGGCCCCGCATGGCCTGGTCGAAGCGCAACTGCAGGTACTGCGCCTGGCCATGCGGAGGCGACAGCGCCATGTCGCGGTCGGCGAATAGCTGGAAGTGGGCCTGATCGGCAGCAGGCTCGGCTTGCGCGGCGAAATCGGGCGAGCCGAAGGCCAGCCCGCCCACCAGAATCGACGACAGCGATTCGGTATCGACCTTCAGGCCATTGGCACCGATCTGCATGTCGATGCCACTGGCATTCCAGAAGCGCGTGTCATCAGTGACGAATGTGTCGTAGGGCGCCTGCACGAACACGCCAATCTCTACCCCCTTGCCATCACTCTGGAGCGCAAAGGACACCACTTCGCCCACCGGGATCTTGCGGTAGTAGATCGAAGAACCGATATCCAGCGAGCCCAGGTCGCTGGCGACAAGAACGAAACGCTTGCCCTTTTCGTCATAGGTGATCGGCGGTGGCAGCTCCAGGCCGACAAAGGACTTTTCCGGCACCTTCGACTCGCCGGAATCGGCCCCGATGAAACTGCCCGAAAACAGCGTGTCCACCCCGGAAACCCCGCCCACGCCGATGCGCGGTCGCACCACCCAGAAGCGCGCCCCCTGGGTGGCAAACGAACGGGCATCGTTGGAGAGCTGAACCTTGGCCACCACGCTCTTATTGTCGTCGGCCAAGTCCACCGTGGTCACTTCGCCGATCACCACGCTGCGGTATTTTACCTGGGTCTTGTGCGCCACCAATCCCTCGCCGCTGTGGAAAGAAATGGTGATCACCGGCCCTTGCTGCATCCAGTTGCGCACCACCAGCGAAGCGCCGATCAGGATCGCCAGGATCGGCACGATCCATACCAGCGACACACTCCAACGTCGGGTGCGCACTTCAACCTGCCCAGGGCCCTCGCGCTTGTCAGTCTGTTGCCCCATCAATGCGGCCTCCCCTCGTTGGCATGGCTATCCCAGATCAAGCGTGGATCAAAGCTCATCGCAGAGAACATGGTCAGCACTACCACCATGCCAAAAAACAGAATGCCCACACGCGGCTCGATGGTGCCCAGCCCGCGCAGTTGCACCAGCGCAGCCACCAACGCCACTACCATCACATCGAGCATGGACCAATAGCCGATCAGCTCGACGAAGCGGTACAACTGCGAACGCTGCCGGCAGGCCCAGGAAGAACCACGCTGGGCAGTGAACAGCAGCAGGCCAAGGGAAAAGAACTTGATGGCGGGCACACCCACGCTGGCAATGAAAATGATCAGCGCGATGTCCCAGGCCCCGGCTTCCCAGAACTCCAGCACGCCACCGCCAATGGTGCTTTCTGTACCACTGCCGAGCATTTCGGTGTGCATCACCGGCAGCAGGTTGGCGGGGATGTAGAAAATCAGTGCGGCCAGCAGAAACGCCCAGCCACGGCTGATGGCATTGGCCTTGCGCCGGTGAATGACGGCGCCGCAACGGTTGCAGGTGTGCGCGCCACTGCGCGTGTCGCATGCCTGGCCACAGCCATGGCACAGACACAAGCCAAGGTCGTGCGCCATGGCTGGGACAGTCATACCTGTTCCCACAAATCGCGGATGTCCTTGCCGGCAATGTGGATGATCAACATGCTCAGTGCGGCCAGGGCCAGCAGGCCGATACCGGGGATCACATCGAGCAGCCCCGCCAGCTTGATCACCGCCACCATCGCCCCCAGCAGACACACCTCCAGCATGCTCCAGGGCCGCAGGCTTTCCAGGCCACGCATGCACAGGGCAAAGCCGGGGGCACGCTGACCGGCAAGGGCAAAACTCAACACCCAGCACAACAGGGCAATTTGCAGCAGCGGCGCAAAAATGATCGACAGCGCCATGACCAGGGCGATGAAGGTGATACTGCCGTGACTGAGGATCTGCACGGCGTCCCACAATGTGGCCGAGTGGGTCAGCCCCTGCATGCCGATGGTCATCACCGGGTAATAGTTGGCGAACACCAGCAGGACACCGCCAGTCACACTCAATGCCAGCCGCTGCTCGATGGTCAGTGACCTGTGCCGGTACAGCACGCCGCCACAGCGCGGGCAAAGGGCTCGTTGATGTTTGAGCAGCGGTGCGCGGTGGTACACCGTGTCGCAATACTCACAGATGATCAGATCTTGCGTCTGGCTCATGGTTTGCCCGCAGGTAGCCTTGGATCAGGCCAAGAGGCTAATCGGAACGGCGTCTGATATCCGGTGTAGACCATCTGGGCAAAACTTCCATCACGACCTCAAAGGCGAACTATCCTGTGAGGCGGGCTTTCTGCCCGGTGGAGGTGTGCCATGCGTACGTTCACGTGGAGTTACCTGTTGATGCTGCTGTGCGCAGCATCGGCCGCCCAGGCGCAGTCGGTGGTGCCGCTCAAGGGCCAGAGCAGCCAGCAGATGCAACTGGATATCAACGATTGCAATACCGTCGCCACCAATGCCGCAAACGGCACGGCGACGTCCAGCGACCCCCATGTCGGTGGCCGGGTTCGCGGTGCAGCTGCGGGTGCCGCCGCCGGTGCTGTAGGCGCGCAGGTGCGCGGCAACCAGCATGACGCGTTGTACGACCGGGTGGGTGACGATGCCAAGCAGCAATACCGGCAGAACCGTGCCGGCGAAGTGGCCGCCGCCGGGGCCGCGGTCGGTGGCATGCGCCAGCGTCAGGACCGGCGCCAGGACCGGCGCGGCCAGGACGAGGCAAAAACCCAGGCCCATGCCAGTGCCTACAGCGGTTGCCTGCAGGGGCGCGGCTATCAGGTCAGCCCCTGAGCAATGCCACGCCATGCGCCTCCTGCCGGGGCAGCATGGCGTGCTCAGTTCAGGAACTTCGCCAGCTCTTCCCGGCAAAACTCCACGAACAGCTGCGCCGGCTTGGTTAGCTGGACTCGCTTCAACCACGCCGCAGCCAGCCCCGACAGCGCCACCGGCTCGGCAATGTCGAGCATTGCCAGGCGCTGGCCGTCATAGGTGTATTCCGAGTGCGGACGGGTTACCAGCAACGAAAAACCGAAACCCTGACCGACCATGCCGCGCACCATCTCGATCGACGGCGAACTGAAGACAATGTTCGGTGCCAGGCCCATCTCGTTGAACAAGCTGACGAAGTAGGTGCGGCTAGGGGCCACGTCCAGCAGGATCATCGGCTCCGGGCACAGGTCGCGCAGCGAGACCTGGGCCTGGCCGGCAAAGCGGTGGTTCTCGGGTAGCAGCACATAGGGCTTCTGCGGCGGCATCAGCGGCTCGGCCTCGATGGTGCCATCCAGGTCGTGGTCATAGAGAAATGCCAGGTCGAATGTTCCAGCGGTCAGGCCCTGGATCAGGTCCTGCTGTTCACCGTCGCGCAGGCGAATGTCCACACCCGGGTAGCGCTGACGAAAACCGGCGATCAGGCGCGGCAGGTAGAGTGGCGCCACGGTTTCGAAACAGCCAATGTCGATTTGCCCGGCGACGGTATCGTTGTCGGCCAGGGCATTCTGTTCGAACTCATGGGCCATCTGCAGCAGCGACTTGGTCTTGGCGTAGAAGCGTTTGCCGCTGGGTGTCAATGACACGCCCTGGGCGTGGTGGCGGATGAACAGCTGCACACCGAAACTTTCCTCCAGGCTCTTGATGGCCGTGGAGATGGACGGCTGGGCGATGTACAGCTGGCGTGACGCTTCGGCCACACTGCCCGCTTCCACGGTGGTGACGAAGTACTTCAGTTGTCGCAAGGTATAGGCAGCCACAGGGTACCTCTCTGACGCGGGTCTTGGCAGGCTGGGATCATGCCTCACACTTTACCCTTGGCTGCCGCTCTGCGGGCGCTGAGCGCTGAAGGATTTACCTATGCCTTGAACAGGTTTTTTGTAGGGTCTGCCAGTACCTCGTCTCACAGGCCTGCGCAAACCGGCGCCGCACCACGCTTGCACCTGTAACGGGCCCCCGTGGCACTGCAACCACTGGTCAAAAACGCCCGAACGTCTTTACTGATAGTCATCGGCCCCAGGTAAACGGTGTGTGCTTATGAAGATCGTGGTCACCAGCATCCTCGTCGACGACCAGGCCAAGGCCCTGGCTTTCTACCACTACGTACTCGGTTTCGAGCCAAGACACGACATCCCCATGGGCCGGCACCGCTGGTTGACCCTGACTTCGCCCAACGACCCCAATGGCGTCGAACTGCTGCTGGAACCCGACGCGCACCCGGCGGCCAAGGTATACAAGGCCGCGCTCAAGCAGGATGGCATCCCCGCCACCTCGTTCGGCGTGCGCGATATCCAGGCCGAATACACCCGGCTCTGTGCAGCCGGTGTGCAGTTCATCCGGCCACCAACCCCAATGGGGCCGGTTACCGTGGCGGTGTTCGATGACACGTGCGGCAACTTGATCCAGATTGCCCAGAAGCACTAGCCGGTTGCCCTTACCCCAATGCGCACCCACAAGGAAAAAAGATGCGCCACGAATTCAGCGAAGTGCTCAACGACCTGGTCGACTACTTTCTGCTCGGCGATATCCAGTTGCTCGAGCGCTTCAAGCAAGACCATCAACTGCCCGACGACCTGGCCGGTGCGTTCACCCACGGTGACAGCGGCGACCAGGCGGTGCGCGAAGGCATCGTGCTGCCGCTGGCCGGTGTCGACAACCTGCCCTACCGCATCCTGTTCACCCTCGATAACCACACCCCGGCCCTGCGCGAGGCCGGCAGCCGCCTGAAGCACCGGCGCAATGGCTATGTACTGCGGGTCGAGCACGGTGCGCTGATGCTGTACACCTGGCGCATCCTGCAGCACTTCACGCCCAAGACCCTGGGTGACCTGATGGCACGTTACCAGGTGCCAGGGCGGCCGATCATCGAACTGGACAATGGCTGGTACGACGTGGAGGTGCTGGCGGGGGCACTGGTGCGCGACGGGTTGTACGAGCCGGCATTCGAGTTCGTGCTGAAGAAGCGCTGGAGCCGGGGTGAGGCGACAGCTGTGGATACCGGGTATGCATTCGGGCTTCGTGGCTACTTCGACTGATTGATCGCCTGTGCCGGCCTCTTCGCGGGTGAACCCGCTCCTACACTGCATTCGAGGCCTGTGCTGATCCTTTCGCGGGTGAACCCGCTCCTACAGCGAAGGGGCCAGCACAGGCAAACTCGACCTTCAGGTGTGAGTGATATCCCGATCCTTGGTCTCCGGCAGGAAGAAGATCCCCAACACCGCCGTCATCACGGCAATCACGATCGGGTACCACAAGCCGTAATAGATATCCCCGGTCGCTGCCACCATGGCAAACGCCACGGTCGGCAGGAAGCCACCGAACCAGCCATTCCCGATGTGGTAAGGCAGCGACATCGAGGTGTAGCGGATGCGCGCCGGGAACAGCTCCACCAGCCAAGCGGCAATCGGCCCGTAGACCATGGTCACGTAGATCACCAGAATGGTCAGCAGCAACAGCACCATCGGGTAGTGGATCTTCGCCGGGTCGGCCTTTTCCGGGTAGCCCGCCTCTTTCAATGCACCACTCAGGGTTGCGGTAAACGCTTCGCTTTGCACCTTGAAGTCGGCCGCCGCCAGGCTGCTGCCATCAAAGCTCGGCAATACCCGTTCGCCAATGCGGATCTGTGCCACGCTGCCGGGCTCCGCCGCTTCATTGGTATAGGGGATGGCGCGCTTGGCCAGCAGGCTCTTGGCAATGTCGCAGGAGCTGGTGAATTTGGCCTTGCCCACCGGGTCGAACTGGAACGCACATTGGCCCGGGTCGGCCACCACCACCACCGGGTTCTGCTCCTGGGCAACGAATACATCCGGGTTGCCGTACTCGGTCAGCGCCTTGAAGATCGGGAAATAGGTCAGTGCGGCGATGATGCAGCCGGCCATGATGATTTTCTTGCGGCCAATCCGGTCGGACAGGCTACCGAAAATGATGAAGAACGGCGTGCCGATCAGCAGCGAGCCGGCAATCAGCAGGTTGGCGGTCTGCGGATCGATCTTGAGCATCTGCAACAGGAAGAACAACGCATAGAACTGCCCGGTGTACCACACCACGGCCTGCCCTGCGGTACCGCCCAACAGCGACATGATCACCACTTTGAGGTTGTCCCAGCGGGCAAACGACTCAGTCAGCGGGGCCTTGGATGCCTTGCCTTCGGCCTTCATCTTCATGAACACCGGCGACTCATTGAGCTGCATGCGGATGTACACCGAAATCGCCAGCAACAGGATGGACAGCAGGAACGGCACCCTCCAGCCCCAGGCTTCGAACACTTCCGTGCCCATGGCCGTGCGGCATGCCATGATCACCAGCAAAGACAGAAACAGCCCCAACGTGGCAGTGGTCTGGATCCAGGCGGTGAAAAAGCCGCGTCGGCCCTTGGGTGCATGTTCAGCCACATACGTGGCCGCGCCGCCATATTCGCCACCCAAGGCCAGGCCCTGCAGCAAACGCAAGGTGATCAGGATGATCGGCGCAGCCACGCCGATCACATTGTAGCTGGGTAGCAGGCCCACCAATGCCGTAGACAGGCCCATGATGACGATGGTGATGAGGAAGGTGTGCTTGCGCCCGATCATGTCGCCCAGGCGACCGAACACGATGGCGCCGAACGGTCGGACGGCAAAGCCGGCGGCAAAGGCCAGCAAGGCGAAGATGAACGAAGTGGTTTCATTGACCCCGGCAAAGAAGTGCTTGGCGATGATTGCCGCCAGGGAGCCGTACAGGTAGAAGTCGTACCATTCGAACACCGTGCCCAGGGACGAGGCGAAGATGACCTTGCGCTCCTCCCTGGTGATGCCGCGTTGGGGCGCGCTGCTGCCCGTGGATGCGCTGTCGAGAACCGCCATGGGTTGCCTCCGTCATGTTGTCATGCAGGCCGGAGCACCTCACAACCACTTCACCGTCGCACCCAGGCCCTTGAGCTTGCTTTGTTTGCGCGAAGCACGACGAGGCGGGCCGCCTCGGATCGCAGCAAGGTAAATGAAGCATAATCGGGATTGCCTGGATATCCACCCGCCAGGCCCTGCACAAGAAGACGGCCTGGACTACACGGCAGCACCGGGTGATGGGCGATATCGGGTTGGCTGACGATTTTGGCGGGGGCGGTTTCACCCGCCAGGCACTACCGGCCCCTTCAACTCGACCTGATTACCATCCGGGTCGTAGCAGTAAAGCGAAAGCCCCTCGCCTTCGGCACCATAACGCTTCTCTGCAGGCTCCACCTTTACCCCGGCGGCTTCCAGATAGGCCGTCAACGCGGCCTCGTCAAACGGCTCGATGCGCAGGCAGAAATGGTGCAGGTTGCGCCCTTCCACGCCCGGTGCAGCTCCGCCTGGCTGCCCCAGCGGGCCATCCAGGGTTACCAGGTCGATCATCGCCGTGCCCGTGGCCAGGTGCACCATGCCCAAGTCTTCGCGCACGCGGCTGACGGTGCAGCCGAGCAGTTCGGTGTAAAAGGCAACACTGCGCGGCAGGTCGCTGACCCGCAACACAAGGTGGTCGATGTGCTTGATGGTGAAAGGCCGCATGCCGGGCTCCCTGTGGCGTGTTTGCGAATACGTTCGCCACCATAGCCCAGGTTCACGCGGCGTGACCAGAATCAGCTACTCGTTCACCAAGCGTTGCAGAACGCCCCCTTCATGGCGCGTCAGGATACGCAGCAACTGGTCGACCAGCGCCCGGTCCGGCGCATCCAGGTGGAAGTGGTGCCCGCCTGGGTGCCAGGAGACTTTCGCCTGGCTGGGCAAGGCGGCCTGACGCCGGGTAAAGGCCTCGCCGGTGAAGGCCCCCTGGCGGCCGAACAGCAGGTACAACGGGCAGCGGATCTGACTGAGCAGGTCGCAGGCTTCGCGCTCGGTCAGGGGCATGGGTTCGGGCAATACCAGCCGCGGGTCGTGGCGCCAGCAATAGCCATCGTCCAGCTGTAGCAGGTCGCGCAGCGCCAGCAGCCGAGCGGCACCTTCCGACAGTTCGGTGTCCAGCCGCTCGCGGCGTTGCGCCAGGGCGGTGTCCAGGTCGTCGAAGCGACCAACATCCGGCTCGGCAAAACCCGGCAACTGGCTACGCTGTACCATGCGCTTGAGCCGGTAAGCCCGCGCCAGGTGCTGCACGCGGTCATCCTCGGCCACCGTGAACGGTGCCCCCATGCCGTCGAGGAAGGTCATGCTGGCAATGCCACTGGTCATGGCCGCCAGCAGCGACGCTATACCGGTGCCCATCCCATGGGCCAGCACATGAAATTGCGCCAGGCCCAGGCTGTCGGTCACCGCCAGCATGTCTTCGGCATGCTCCCACAGGTAATAGCCGCTGTCGTGGCGACGATGCCCAGAACGGCCATGGCCGATCAGGTCGGGGGCCACCACGAAGCAGCCGTCCAGCATCGGTGCCAGGCGCTCGAACGAGGCAGCGTTATCCAGCCAGCCATGCAAGGCCAATATGGGAATACCGTCTTCTGCCCCCCAGGTGCGAACCGCTATTTCAACGCCATCGAGGTCTAGCAGGTGGTCTTTCGGACTGCACAGCGAACGCATTGCGATTCTCCTTGGCTGAAGCCTGCACCATGGCCTGCCTCACCCTCTCGCAGATGCTCCCTCGCTGCCAGCCCCCCACCGACCCGCGCATACGCAGGACCGACTGCTGCCAACAACTATCTACCGCACCCCGGCGCCTTGATCAGCGTGGACTGTCTCCCCCCACAAAAGAGATGGTGACCATGACAACCCCGACACCGTTACATCAAAGCCAGATAACCCGATCGTTACCGAAATGGATCAAGGCGCTCCAACCCACGCATACGCGCAAAGTGGTGCAGAGCCTGTACAAGGAGTACCTCGATGAAGATGGCACCCCTTACTCGTGGTATGCCACTGCCGATGAGCCAATGCGTGAGCAGTTGCACAAGGCGTTGCAAACCCGTAACAAACGGCTGGCGCACGTCAAACAGGCGCTGGGCGAGTTCAAGGACATCATCGCGTTCTGCGGCCCTCTGTTGACCGAGCGGTTGAAGCTGAATGTACCCGTAGACAGGGCGCAGTATGTGTTCCAGCCCTTTGAGTCAGAGGCCAACATCTGGGTTGGCGTTCCCGATGTGGAAACGCCTTTGGTCCCGGACGTGGAAGCGGACGTGCTGGCCACCCGCCCCGTAGGCCAGCCGCAAACACGCAGTTTGCTGGAGGCTGCCCTGCACAACTTCGAGGGGCTGGACGAAGTCGGTCCCTACAGCAGGCTCACCGACGCCGCTGGCAGCGACACGCCCCTGGCAGGCCTGACGATGGCGGACTTCGTGAGACATTGTCGGGCACTGGACCTTGGCAAACGCTATCAAGACCATTTGCTTGCAACCCATGAAGGCGCCAATCGCGCTGAAATCCAGCGCCTGTCGATTGCAGCGAACCGTGAGGCCTTGAGGGTCCAGGCATTGATCGCCAAGCTCAAAGGCCTGCTGAGCCAGGCCGGGCTCGATGCGCTTGGGCAACTGTGCGACGGCAAGCCTCACCCCACCTATGAAAACGAGGCGTTGCATTGCTGGCACTTCAACCTGTTCGATACCCCCGTCCACGAAATACTGTTCATCGGGCCAGACAACCCTTACCGCAAGAACCCCTGCATTGTGTATGTCCCTGGCGACAGCGAGCACCCGGTAAGGGAGTTCGCTTCTCGTCAGGAAGCGGGCAAGCACCTGCGCAGCCGGCTATTGCAAAGCGAGTTTCGCCGCGCTTTGGTGCATTTCGCCTACAAGGACAGGCAAAAAGAACTCGCCGTAAAGCTGGAAATCGCGCTGTTCGAAGAGGATGAAGCGGGCATACGCAAACCCCGCATCATGCCAGTGATCCCTTTCACGCTCTCGCCCATCAGGACCGCCCCTTGGACGTCCTTGTACAACGCACACCTTGCGCGCATGAAGGCCGACGCAAAAACCATTGCTGTGCCTACCGCCGAAGTCGACGCCAACGCCCGCAATGAGCGTCTGAAGTACTGGTTCGACCTGGGGATGAACGTGCTGAATGTCGCCGCGTTCTTCGTGCCGGGTTTGAACACGGTAATGCTAGGTGTTTTTGCTTACGACCTGATGAGCTCTGTTTTCACCGGGTTCGAGGCCTGGGAAGAAGGTGATACCCGGCAGGCACTGGCGCAGTTGGAATCGCTGGCCATCAACGCGGGCGTGATTGCCGGCTTTGCAGTGGGCACCAGGATCGTCCAGGCGTCTGGCTTTGTCGATGCACTGAAACGTGTATGGCATGAAGACAAGGAGGTGCTCTGGCACCCCGACATGAAACCCTATGCGAGCACGGCGGCTATTCCTGAGGGGGCTCAACCCGATTTGCTCGGCCATGTACACGTCGATGGGAAGACCTACCTGAAGCTGGATGGAACCCTGTACGAGGTGTTTCAGGGCACTGATCAGCAATGGCGCGTGCGCCACCCCGATGACGCGCAGGCCTATGCCCCACGCTTGCTGCATCAGGGTAACGCCCGCTGGCAACTGGCCCATGAGCAGCCTCTGGAATGGGACCGCGCACAGCTCGCGCGCCGCCTCGGCAGCCATAGTGCAGGCCTGGACGACAGCGAACTGGACCATGCCATGCGCAGTACCGGTACCGATCCAGACGTGCTGCGCCGCACCCAGGCAGCGGGCCTGCGTCCACCCGCTTTGTTGATCGACACGCTGCAGCGGTTGCAACTGGACAATCAGACACAACAGATCATCAACTGCGTACGCCATGGGCTGCCGCTGGCTGCGTACAAGAACTTTGCCTTGCCCGAGTTGCTGCGCCTGCCGGGGTGGCCCGAGGGGAACGTGCTCAAGGTTTACCAAGGGCCAGAACCCTGGGGCGAATCTGTGCGCTACGGCCCCCCTCACACGCTGGGCCAGACAGAAATCGAAATTACCCGTACCGACCTGGACAATGGCCAATTGAGCCAGACCGTGCTGGATCAGATGGATGAAGAAGCCATTGGGCATTTGCTCGGCGACACACCAACCGAGCACCGATCGTCCGCACTGAACAACAAGCTCGCGCAACACCTGGAACAGCACCGCGAAGCGCTGTTCGAGAGCCTGCAACAAAGACACCGCCCCGCACGCCCAGCAACCGCACAAACCCTCGCCCGGCAGTTTCCTGGGCTGCCGGACAGCGCGCTTGAAGCATTGCTTGGCAACATCAGCAACGCCGAACGGGAACGCCTGACCAACGGCCGGGTGCCGCTTCGCATTGCCGAAGAAGCACGCCTTCTGCAAGCTCGAGCGCGGCTTGACCGCGCCCTCCTCGGCCTGTTCAGGCCTAGCCTGGCCAACGACGACAGTCTACGCATCAAACAGGCGCTGCAAGCCGCGCACCCGCAGGCTGACCCGGCCCGGTTGCTGCAACTTGCCCTTGACGATCGCCAGCACTGCGCCTCACTGATCGGCCAGCAACCCATCAACCCCAGGTTCCGCTCCCCTTTGCGGTTGGCCAACGGCCAGCTGGGCTATCCCCTGAGCGGCCGTGGCCTGCAAGGACGAGCCTTGCCGGCTGCACGTCGACTCCGGGCGCTCTACCCCGAACTCAGCAGCGAGCAAATCAGTGGTCTACAAGCCGAACTGGCTCGAGGAGGCGACCTGGGTAGCGCGATCAACCAACTGGAGGTCGAGCAGCGTACCCTCAACCGGGATCTCAACCGCTGGGTAAGCACCGCCCGCACCCTTGAAGAGCGCTTTGATCGCCAGCAATGCACCGAGCGACTGATGAGTGCTTCGCGCCGTGAAGGCGGCGCGCAACGCGCAGTGCTGGTACTGAGCCATATGCAACTGGAAGCGCTGCCAGCGTTCACTGCCCGTATGCCGCATATACGGCACCTCGTCCTTGAGGGGTTGCAGATGCAACGCCTGGAGGGCGGCTTCCTGGCAAACTTCCCTGACCTGAGCACCCTGGAAATTGTCGGTAACCCGGAGATGGACGCTGAAGCATTGTTCGAGGCGCTCAAGTCTGCCCCACGGCTACGCGAGCTGGGCCTGACAGGCAATGGCTTGACTACCCTTTCAGCCACTGCCCAGCAGGCCATTGGGGCGATGCCTGGCCTGCGGGTACTCGGCCTCAGCCGTAACCGGCTGCGGCTCGATAATGCCAGCCTCGCCTTCCTGATGCGTTTGCCCCTGGATGGACTTGGCCTGGGCAGCAACCAGATCACACTGGATGAGAGCCTGGCCGCCCAGTTTCAGGACATGATCCATCCCAAGGTACTGCACATGTCGGGCAACCCACTGCGGCTGGCGCCAGACCTGCGCTTCATGGCCCGCCTCAGCCACCTGGACCTTGACCGCTGCGAACTGCAGCAGTGGCCCGACAGCCTGACCGTCCTGATGAGCCAGCCCCAGTACCAACTGCGCTACCTGAACCTGTCGTCCAACCGCATTCGTACCCTGCCAGACTTGCCTGGTGTGCTGCGTACCCCGTTTGCCCGCGATGTCGCCGCGCACTTGCCGGAGCGCCGCTGGCTGTTCAACTACAACACCCTGGAAGCCCAGACACGAGCACGCCTGGGCAGTAGCGGCGTCAACGTATTCGAGCACGCAGAAGACGTGCCACTGTGGCAAGGCATTTTCCGTGGCGAGGCGAGCAGTGCCGAGGAGCAACTGTGGAGCGACCTGTTTGACCAAGGTGAAAACGCAGCGCTGCTGGGCGTACTCGAACGTCTTGCCCAATCGGCAGAAGCGCAGCGTGATGGCGAGGCCCTGAGGGCACGCGTCTGGAAGCTGTTGGATGACGCGGCCCGCGACACCGCGCTGCGTGAACGCCTCGCCACCGTGGCCGGCGACTTCCCGCCAACCTGTGGCGACGCAGGTGCCGACGCGTTCAGTGCCTTGGAGATAGAAGTGCTGGCCCACGAAGCGGCAGCCGTCGCCGGTAGTCGACCCGCTGATCTACTGAGCCTGTATGGCAAGTTGTACCGACGCAGTCAGGTCAATCAACTGGCCGATCGCATCAGCTGGAGAAGGTCCTTGCGCAAACAGGCGCTGCTCGACGGGGCCTTCGATGAAAACCTCCCCCCCTACGATGAGCTGGACGACCCCTCAGCCTTTCCAGACAGCGAACTTCAAACGGGGCTGGTGGACGATGTCGAGGTACGTTTGGCCTTGCGCCAGTCGTTGGCCAGCGCGCTGGACTACCCTGAGCCGAGCCGAGGCATGCTGTACCGCAATACGGCCAGAATCAACGACACAATCATCGAAATGGTGAAAGCTGCGGTCCGTTCCCTGGACAGAGATGCCATCGCTCGGGAGCAATGGTTGACCCAGCAGCCGGGCTGGGTCGAGTACTTGAAACGAGAGCATGCGGCACAGTTCAGCCTGATCACCGACTTCTGGCGGCCAGGCCTTGACTACCTCTATTACTGCCTGGATGAAACCGCCGACCCGGTGACATCCCTGGACAGCTCTGTGCGACGAGCCTTGGCCAGGGTCATGCCTGAAAGCCCGGTGGATGCTGAGGGCAGGCTGCGGCGCGTCGTGCTCAACGAGCAGCAGTATCGCCAGGGCGTGGACGCGCTGACTGCCGAGCAGCAGCAGGTTGAAACCGGTCTGCTGATCAGCCTCACCCGCCAGACGCAAACAATCGGCCGCTGACCCCCACTCACTGCCCGCGCAGGTCTTCGAAGAAGGCCTGCTTGCCGTCCACCTGGCTGGACGCCCGTGGGGCCGCTGCGGCGTCACCACTGACGGCCTCCACGTGCCAATAGCAGTGCTGCACTGCACGGGTCACCGCCACGTAGGCCAAGCGCTGCACTTCTTCCTTCTGTGCCGAGTCGAACGGTTGGGCATCACCTGCCTTGCCCAGCCCGGCCTGACGGTATACCTGGTTCTTGTAGGGTGAGCTGGTCAGGTACTGGCAGTCACCCAGCATGAACACCGCATCGGCCTGCAAACCCTTGGCACTGTGGTAGGTCAGCTGGCGCAGCCGGCGCTGCTCGGCCGGAAGCGCCGCGTCGGCGTGCAGCACGCTTTGCAGGTGCTCGTTCATCAACGCTCGGTCACTGCCCTTGCGGTACAGCATCATGACCGTCTCACCCCGCTGGTAATGCTCGACAAGCGTTTCGCCCAACGCAGCCTCGTCACGGTCGAACACCTTGACCGGCGAGCCGGGCAACTCAGCCGCCGGGCCACTGGCGCGGGCTTTCTTGCCGGCAATCGCCGGGGTGCCCTTGACCAGGTGCTCGGCCGCATCGATCACCTGTTGCTGGCATCGGTAGTTGTCGACCAGCATCACCCGCGTGTTGGCCGGCGACGGGAACGCCTTGGTGAACTCCATGAAATACTTGGGCGAGCTACCACGCCAGCCGTAGATCGATTGCCAGTCGTCCCCCACGCACAGCAACGACGAATGCTGGGCATGGCGCCCGGTGTGCATGGCCGGGCCGCGGCGCCGTATTTCGGCGAGGCTGGCACGCAACCAACTGACGATCTGTGGCGACACGTCCTGGAACTCGTCGATCATCAGGTGCGCCAGCGGCCGCAGCAACGGATCGGGCAGCAAGTGCAGGTTTTCTGGGTTGTTCTCGCCAAACAAGGCGAACATGCGGTTGTAGCTCATCACCGGCGGCGACTGGTCCAGCAGGTGCGCTTCCAGGGCTTTCCAGTACAGCGCCAGGGCCTCAAAGAACAGTGCATCGCTGTCGCCGGACGGAAAGCTCATCGCCGCCACCGCTTTGTTCACCTCCAACCCAAGGTTTTCGATGAAATTGGCCGCACTGACGAACGCATCCAGCAGCGGAGCCGGGGCCAGTTCGCCCTTGACCTTGTACTCGAAGCCAGGCCCGGCCACGGCATCGCCCGCCAACGATGCCGCCAGGCGCCTGGCCATGGCGTAGTTGTCGAGCCAGATCAGCGGCCTGTCGCAGAACGCCTGCAACAGTGTGCGCTTGACCGCCCACTCGGCACGCACGGTCAGCTTGGCGCCGGGGCGCTGGTACTGCACGCTTTGTGCGGGGTCGAAGCCCAGCACCACCAAAGGCCCCTGGCCTTCCAGGCGGCCATGCACATGGAAGCGGCTGCCACGGATGTCGACCGTTTCGCGGCAGGGCTCGATGCCCTTGATCGGCCAGACGCCAGCGGCGAACCACAGGTCCTCTATCACGTCGCACAGTTCTTCGTCGCGCTGGGCGGCCAATTGGGTCACCTGTGCGCGCTTCTGCACATCGGGGTTGTTCGGGTCCAGCGGTTTCAGTTGCAAGGCTTCGCTGCGCAACTGGCCGACCAGCTCGGCAAAACGCGGGCTCTCGCCCAGCAAGCTGCTGTAGCACTGGTTCAGCTGCTGGCGCTGGGCATCGTTCAGGCGCAGGTCGAACGGGTTGCTGTCGGCCTCGGCCTCACGCCCGGCAGGCATCTCGTGGCCCAGTGTTTCAAATGCACGCACCTGGCCGAAGCCCGGCAGGCTGCGCACCAGCGGCAGGATGCGCGAATGGAACGTGCGCACCAGCTCGCGGGCCTGCGCAGGCTGCAGGTTGATCTGCCACAGGGCGAACACCTGCAGCAGGCGCTTGATGAAGTCCTTGCGCGACTCGCGGGTGAAGGTGACCACGGTCATCGCATCCAGCTCGTAACCCAGGTAATGACGCAGCAGCAGGATACGCAGCACCAGCGACGTGGACTTGCCTGCCCCGGCGCCTGCCACCACGCAGGTAGACGGGGTGTCACTGAAGATCAGCTTCCATTGCGCGGCGCTGGGCTGGGCTTCGGCGGGCAGGCGCTGGGCGACATCGGCCTTGAAGCGCTTCTTCAACTCGGCCGTCAACGGCAGGCGCCAGTCGTCGAACAAGTTGTCATCCTGGCCTGGCACGGCGGCGCTGTCGGGGCGCGTATCGCGGATCACCAGCACCTGGCGCCCCGCTTCATAGCCCTCCACCCGACCACGCTCGAACCCTTCACGCACGCCATCGGCATGGCCAGTGCGCTGGCCTGTGGCGTGGCCGAGGAACCACGAGTCGCGGTGCTGGGCTTGCAGGCGGGTCAGGCCACGCCCCAGCAAGCGGGCGGCCAGGCGGCGAAACCAGGGCAACTGGGCAGGAGGGGTAAGGTCGGCGGGGGCCAAGGGTTGCTCGTGGGCCACGGTCACTCCGTTGAAAAACAAAACAGCAGGCATGTTCGCCGCATCGACGAAAAATCGCCAGCGAATGCTTGCAGATCAGTGGATTAGGCGATGAAGCGAATAAAACATCGCAAAAAAACATCTATAAAACAGATTGTTTTAAGCCGATATTTACGCTTATTTTCGATGTGTCTTTAGCGCATCATGGCGTCATTCCACTGATTCAAGGAGCACGACCATGCTGAAACTGCGACCCTTCGAAAGCCTCGGCCACGCCAACCATGGCTGGCTCGATGCCCACCACCATTTCTCGTTTGCCGAGTACTACGACCCGGCACGCATGCACTGGGGTAACCTGCGGGTTTGGAACGACGACCTGATCGCGGCCGGCAGCGGCTTCCCACCGCACCCGCACCGCGACATGGAAATCATCACGTATGTGCGTGAAGGCGCGATCAGCCATCAGGACAGCCTGGGCAACAAGGGCCGTACCGAAGCCGGTGATGTTCAGGTAATGAGCGCCGGTACCGGCATTGTGCACAGCGAGTACAACCTGGAAGACATCGATACACGAATTTTCCAGATCTGGATCGTGCCGGAGCGCACCGGTGAAGCACCGCAGTGGGGTAGCCGGCCGTTCCCCAAAGGCGAGCGCGGCGAAGGCTTCGTGACCTTGGCCAGCGGCCGCGCGGGTGACGAGGACAGCCTGCAGATCCGTACCGATGCCCGTCTGGTGGCTGCCACCCTGCGGGCGGGTGAAACCGCCGAGTACCGCTTCGATGCCGCACGCCGGGGTTACCTGGTGCCGGCCAAGGGGCTGGTGGAAGTCAACGGGTTGCGGGCCAAGGCGCGCGATGGCGTGGCGATCGAGCAGGAAGCGGTGCTGCGGGTGACCGCCATCGAGGACAGCGAGATCGTGCTTGTGGATGTGGCCTGAAAACCAGGCCTGTGACAATCCATGTCGCAGCGCAAGGCGGCTCCCATGGAACAACCGCTAACCCGTCGGGTTAGCAGGGTTTTATGGGGGCACGCTTGCGGCCCTGGACCTGCCCGGCTATCGCAAGGCAGCCTTCAAATATTGGCGCCATCAGCCAGCCTGCACTAGCGTTGTGCTACCAGCCAGCCCAACGTTCCTGCGGAGTACTCGATCATCATGCCGGACCTGCGCCCGAACCCGACGCTGTGCCTGGAGTACCGTGCCGAACAGCCCATTCACCACGCTTTCATCCAGCAGGCCAGCCGCTGCCCGGCGGGCATTGCCATCATTGGCCAGCACACAACCTGCAACTACTCCCAACTGGAGCAGATCAGCGCGGGCATTGCCGCGTTTCTGGTTAAAAACGCCACCAGCGGCACCGATCGTGTGGTCATCGTCACCCGCCGCAGCGCCGCCCTGGTATACGCCATGCTCGGCTGCCTGCGTGCCGGCCTGGCCTTCACCGTGGCTGACGCCGCTTACCCTGCCGCGCGTATCGAGCAAATCGTCAACACCCTGAAGCCTGCGGTGATACTGCGCTGTGCCGAGGCAACCGTCGACGTCGGCCAGCCCATGGTCGTCACGGTGCCTGAAGCCCCCGCGGAGGCGCTGCAGGCCTTCCCTCGCCAACCTGTCGCGCTGCCCGCTGTCAGCCCTGAGCAGCCGGCCTACATCACCTTCACCTCGGGCAGCACCGGTGAACCCAAGGGCATCGTTACCCACCACGCACCGCTGGTGCACTTCATCGACTGGCATGTGCGCCAGCACGGCTTTACCCAGGCCGACACCTTCTCGCTGCTTTCTGGCCTGGGCCACGACCCGGTATACCGCGACGTGTTCACGCCACTGTCGCTTGGCGCGACCATTGCCTGCCCGGCGCAGTCGACCCTGACCGACCCCTCACGGCTGGCCAGCTGGCTTCAGCAGCACGGTGTGAGCGTGATCCACCTCACCCCGCCGCTGGGCAAGCTGATCGAAACTGGCGCACACCTGAACGGCCAGGTTCTCGACCACCTGCGCTACCTGTTCTGGGGTGGCGATGCACTCAGCCCGACGCAGTACCAGCAGGTCCGCGCCATCGCACCGAATGCCGTCAATGTGAACTTCTACGGCACCACCGAAACCCCACAGGCCATGGCTTTCCATACCCTCGACCCGGAAATGGACAATGCCCGGGTGCCCTTGGGCAAAGGCATTGCCGATGCACAATTGCTGGTGATAAACCCGGCCAACCAGCTGGTCAGCGAGGGCGAGACAGGCGAAATCCTGATCCGCAGCCCCTACCTGTCGCGGGGATACTGGGGCGACCCGGGGCTGACCGAAGCCAAATTCATCGCCAACCCGTTCACCGCTGACGCGGCTGACCGCTGTTACCGCACGGGCGACCTGGGCACCTACCTGGCCGATGGCAGCGCCAGTTTTCTGGGGCGTGCTGACAGCCAGGTGAAAATCCGTGGGCATCGCATCGAGCTGGCGGAAATCGAGAACACCATCAGCCGGCACCCACACATAGGGCAATGCGTGGTCCTGGCCAACCACGAGGGTGCATCGACCCGGCTGGTGGCCTATTGCGTCGCACAGCAGGCCACCCGAGCTGACGAACTGCGCCAGGCCCTCGCCGGCCAGTTGCCTGACTACATGGTACCGGCGCTGTTCGTGTTCCTTGATGCCCTGCCGCTCACCCCAAACGGCAAGGTCGACAAACGCGCGCTGCCTGCTGCATTTGACGACAGTATCAGCCCACCGTTGTCACCCTTGGCCGAAAAGCTGAGTACAGCCTGGGCACGCATCCTCCAGGTGCCGCGCCTGGACGCCAGGTTGAGCTTTGTCGAGCTGGGCGGCGACTCGCTGTCGTTCGTACAGGCTTCGCGCGTGCTCGAAGCACTCATCGGCCACCTGCCTGAACGTTGGGAAACCCTGCCGGTGTGCCAACTGGCCGAGCTGAGTGCGCCACCCAAAGGCACGTGGCGGGTAATGGAGATGCCGGTGTTCATCCGCATGCTCGCGATCATCCTGATTGTGGTCGGCCACCTGGGCGAGTTCGACCACTGGCTGATCGTCGGCGAAACCTCGGTGCTGTTTCTGGTCTCCGGCATCGCCCTGGCGCGCTTTCAGCTCAAGGCCATCGAAGCGCGTGGCGATGCACGCACGCTGCTCAGGTCACTGGCAGCCATCGTGGTGCCAACACTGTTGTATACCGCATTGATCCAGCTGGTATTCGACCGGCTACATTGGCAATCGCTGCTGCTGGTTTCCAACTGGTTCCCCGCCAGCGAGGTCAGCCTGTTCAACTATTGGTACATCGAAGTGTTGGTGCAGATGATCGTGATCATTGGCCTGGTGCTGTCGATCAAGCGCGTGCGCCAGGTGCTGGTTGCCGATCCGTTTCGCTGGCTGATCATCGCTGCCTGTGCACTGGTAGCGCTGGATGTGTTCCTCAACCAGTTCGTATTCGACGCCAGTGCCCTGCTCAACCGGGTACCCCAGCACTTCCTGGCGGTGATGGTGCTGGGCATGGCCGTGCACCATGCCGACACGACCTCACGCAAATGGGTGGCCAGTGCGGTGGCCGTGCTGGTGGTGGGTGAGCTGGACCTGATGGCGGTTGCCGGTGTTGGCTGGCAAGCGTTCACACGCTATGTCGACATCGCCCTCCCAGCGATACTGGCGCTTGTCTGGTTCCGCTCGGTGCCAGTACCCGCCCTGGTTGCACGGGCAGGTGCGGTGATCGCTTCGTCAACCTTGTATATCTACCTGACGCATTTCCAGTTCGAGTCGGTGGCGGACCATGTTTTCAGGCACCCGCTGTTCGAGGTGGCCCTGGCAATCGCTGGAGGGGTGCTGGTGAGCTATTGCTGGAACACCCTGTTACGTCTGCTGTTTACCCGCAGGCGCAAGCAGCACCAGGCGCGTGGAGCCGATCCAGCTGAGCGCGCCACCTCTGCCTGAACGAAGATGTCCCCGCCGGCGCATGCACTACGCGCGTCCGGCCAGTTCAGCCAGCACCTCGACCGAGGTGGTGACCTGGCGGAAGTGGTGCTTCCACAGGTCGGTCCCCAGCTTGCCCGAGCGGTCCAGCGATGACCCTATTGTCATGTCTGTCACCAGCGTGGGCATCAGCCCTGCATCGAACAGGGCAAAGCCGGCGGCCAGCACGCAGGTTTCGGTCTGCAACCCACACACCAGCACCCGCTCGACACCCAGTTGCCGGATGTAGTCGATAGCTTCGGCACTTTGCCCATAGCCATGCTTGACGAACACCTGGTCGGCCTCGACCAGGCTCTCGTCCTCGGCCGCCGGGTGCCAACCGAGCTGGCGCTCGAACGGCGTGACCTGTTCATCGTGCAACTCGACCGAGGCTATGGTGGGAATGTTCGCTGACAACCGCCGCAAACCATCGACCAGCCACTCGGGCGGGCTGAAGGTGGACTGAACATCGACGATGAGCAAAACCTGGCGCATACCTTACTCCGGCCATCATGCAAAATGGCGCGGAGTATAACGCGTGGCGCCGGGGCTTGATCACCAATCGATACATCCCACCAACATGCCGGCTCAAGCTCGCCGAATACCTTGGCGCGCCCTGGCCCTGCAGGCTGCCGTAGCTGCGACGTATTCCTTCAGGCTATGATCGGTCACCCTGCCGCGGACACCCTGAGCCATGCCCGTAGACCTGCAAGCGTTGTACCCCAGGCTGATCCATCTGATGCTGGACACGGTATTCGTGGTCGACAGGGACAACCAGATCGTGTTCGTCAGTGATGCCTGCGAGACACTGCTGGGCTACCAGGCCTGCGAACTGATCGGCACGTCCATCACCCAGTACATGCACCCTGACGACCTCGCGGCCACGCGCGCCTCGATCATGCGGGTGATGAACGGCCAGCCGCACTACGACTTTTGCAACCGTTACCTTCGCAAGGATGGCAGCGTGGTGCACATTTTGTGGGCGGCCTGCTGGTCCGAGGAGGCCCAGGCGCGTATCGGCGTGGCGCGGGACGTTACCGCCCAGCGCAAGGCCGAAGACGAACTGCGCTTCCTCGCCCATCATGACCCGCTGACCCGGCTGGCCAACCGCGCCATGTTCAATGAACGGCTGGACACTGCCCTGGCCGCGGCCCGGCGTCACAACCGCAGGCTGGCCTTGCTGTTCCTCGATATCAATGACTTCAAGCAGATCAACGACAACCACGGCCACAGCGTGGGTGACCGGGTCCTGTGCACACTGGCCCGCCGCCTGGAACGCTGCGTAGGGGCGGCTGGCACGGTAGCGCGGATGGGCGGTGACGAATTCACCGTGTTATTGCCCGATTGCCCGTCGCCGGAGGCCATTGCCACGCACGTACAGCACATTCTCGCGGTCATGGCCGAACCGCTCGACGCCGAGTTTGCTGGCATCGATGCACCGTCCTGCAGTATTGGCGTGGCCCGCTTTCCCGAAGACGGCAACGATGCCGACATGTTACTGCGCCATGCTGACGGGCACATGTACCGAATCAAGCGCCAACGCGCTGCGACTGGCTGAAAGCAAGGGCACACCGCATGGCTGAACACCTGCAAGCAACTGCCGGGCAAACACCCGCCTCTGTCGGCCTGGGCCAGGCATTGCTGTTCTGGCTGAAGCTGGGTTTCGTCAGTTTCGGCGGCCCGGCCGGGCAGATTGCGATCATGCACCAGGAGCTGGTGGAGCGGCGCCGCTGGATCAGTGAACGGCGTTTCCTGCATGCCCTCAACTACTGCATGTTGCTGCCCGGGCCCGAGGCCCAGCAACTGGCCACCTACATCGGCTGGCTGATGCACCGCACCTGGGGCGGGGTGATGGCCGGCGCTCTGTTCGTGCTCCCGTCGCTGTTCATCCTGATCGGCCTGTCGTGGGTGTACCTGACCTGGAGCGAAGTACCGGTGGTCGCCGGGATTTTCGAAGGGATCAAGCCGGCCGTGACCGCCATCGTCGTGCATGCCGCCCACCGCATTGGCACGCGGGCGCTGAGGAACGGCTGGTTATGGGCCATTGCCGCGGCCTCGTTCGTGGCCATTTTCGCGCTTGACGTCCCCTTCCCGCTGATCGTGCTGGCGGCCGCACTGCTGGGTTATGTCGGTGGCCGGCTGCTGCCGGCACAGTTCGCGCCCGGTGGTGGCCACAGCGCAGCCAGGGCCCGCCAGCGCCCGGCGCTGATTGACGACGATACCCCGATACCCGCGCACGCCCGCTTCAGCTGGGGCCGCCTGGTGACCTTGCTGCTGGCAGTTGCAGCGCTTTGGCTTCTGCCCATGGGCCTGCTGATGGCGGCCTTTGGCTGGCACGGCACACTGACGCAAATGGGCTGGTTCTTCACCAAGGCGGCGCTGCTGACTTTCGGCGGTGCCTATGCGGTGCTGCCCTATGTCTATCAAGGGGCTGTCGGCCACTATGGCTGGCTGTCGCCCACGCAGATGATCGATGGCCTGGCGCTGGGCGAGACCACGCCCGGGCCGCTGATCATGGTGGTGGCCTTTGTCGGTTTCGTCGGCGGCTACCTGCAGCCGATGTTCGGCGCCCACCAGGCGTTCCTCGCGGGCGCAGTGGCAGCGAGCCTGGTGACCTGGTTCACCTTCCTGCCCTCGTTCCTGTTCATCCTCGCCGGAGGCCCGCTGGTGGAGTCGACCCACAACGAACTGAAGTTCACCGCCCCACTGACCGGGATCACTGCGGCGGTGGTGGGGGTAATCCTCAACCTTGCGCTGTTCTTCGGCTACCACGTGCTGTGGCCGGCCGGGTTCGATGGCGCGTTCCACTGGTCCTCGGCGGTGATAGCGCTCGCGGCGGCTGTGGCGCTGTTCCGCTACAAGCGCGGGGTGATACACGTGTTGATCGGCTGCGCCGTTGCCGGGCTTGCCCTTCACCTTTTCCGCTGATGGAGCCGATCATGCGCAACCCTGAAGACGCCTTGCTCGACAGTTGGCACCATAACGCCCAAGTCTGGATCGACGCCGTACGCAGCGGCGCC
Source organism: Pseudomonas sp. NBRC 111139 (assembly GCF_001753955.1). Taxonomy (NCBI): domain Bacteria; kingdom Pseudomonadati; phylum Pseudomonadota; class Gammaproteobacteria; order Pseudomonadales; family Pseudomonadaceae; genus Pseudomonas; species Pseudomonas sp. NBRC 111139. The sequence continues at coordinate 96,755 of NZ_BCBP01000020.1, read as the reverse complement.
ATCGAAAGCCGTCGCCAGGTCACCGACCAGGCCATCCTGCTGGCCATCCTCGGCCGCCAGCCCGAACGGGTGCTCGACCTGGGCTGCGGTGAGGGCTGGCTGCTGCGCGCGCTGGCCAGCCGGGGTATCGAGGCCGTGGGCGTCGACGGCGACAGTACCCTGGTGGATGCAGCGCAGGCTGCGGGCGCGGGTGAGGTGCACCTGGCCAGCTATGCGCAGCTGGCTGAGGCGAAGGTGCATGTTGGCAAGGACTATGACGTGATCTGCGCCAACTTCGCGCTGTTGCACCAGGACATCATTGAACTGTTGTCGGCCATGCGTACTTTGCTGGTGCCAGGCGGTGCGCTGGTGATCCAGACCCTGCACCCGTGGAGCGTGGCCGGCGGGGCTTATCAGGATGGCTGGCGAGAGGAGTCTTTTGCCGGGTTTGCCGGGGATTGGCAACCGATGCCTTGGTATTTCCGCACCCTGGCCAGCTGGCTGAATGCGCTGGACATGGCGGGGTTGAGGCTGGTCAGTCTGCAGGAACCGCAGCACCCGCAGAGCGCGGTGCCGCAGTCGTTGTTGATGGTGGCTGAGCGTCACTGAATCGGGCCGTAACGATCCTGTGGAAGCAGGGTTCACCCCGCTCCCACAAGACAGGCCGGTGCAGGCGACTACAGCACCGGCTTGCGCGCCGCGCCGCTTCGGGCCTTGGCCATGGCTGCCAGGCGCACCGCAACGTTGGCAGCGCCGTAACCGGCGTACCCCGCCTTGCGCTGGATGATCTCGAAGAAGAAACGCTCCTCGAACGGCTCGGTGTAGACGTGGAACAGCTCGCCACCTTGAGCGTCACGGTCGTACAGCACGTTGTAGTACGCCAGTTCGCTGAGGAACTCGTCGTCGAAATCGAAACGCGCCGCCAGGTCGTCGTAGTAGTTCAGCGGGATTTCCAGCAGCGGTACCCCTGCCAGCTTGGCCCGCGCCACTTCGCGGAAGATGTCGTCACAATCGAAAGCGATGTGATGCACGCCCGAACCACGGTAGCTTGACAGCGCATGGGCGATGGCGGTGTTGCGGTTTTCCGAGATGTTCAGCGGCAGGCGCAAGGTGCCGCACTGGCTGCGCAGGGCGCGGCTCTTGACCAGGCCATACGGGTCGGGCAGCACCACTTCGTCGTCGGCGGCGAAGTCGAACAAGCTCTTGTAGAACAGCACCCAGCTGTCCAGCGACTCGGCCGGCAAGGCCAGGGCCATGTGGTCGATGCGGCGCAAGCCGCCGGTCGCGGCTGCGTTGTTGTCCAGGCTGAAGTCGGTGTCGTACAGGGTGTGGCCGGCAGTGCCCTGCTCTACCAGGTACAGCAAGCTGCCATCGGGCGCACGCACCGCCGGCACTTCGCATTCGTTGGGGCCGACCAGGCCGCGGAACGGCTGGCCACGGAAGGCGGTGGCCCGCTTCAGGGCCGCTTGCTGGTCCTTGACCCGCAGCGCAGTGGCGCACAGCGACGGGCCATGGGCCTCGAAGAAGTTGTGGCCGAAGGAATACGGTTCAGCGTTCAGCACAATGTTGATGTCACCCTGGCGCAGCAGCTGCACTTCTTTGCTGCGGTGCTTGCCGGCTTCGGCAAAGCCCAGGCGCTTCAACCAGTTGCCCAGGCGCGCGCCGACGGCTTCGTCGACCGCGAACTCCAGGAACTCCACGCCGTCATAAGCGCTGGCCGGCGGCGGGGAGAACAGCACGCCAGGTTCGATCGGCGTGTTTTCCTGCTCCAGGCGCAAGCGGGTCTGCTCTTCGAGGTACAGCAGCGAACGCAAGCCGTCGGCGGCATTCTGCCGGGTCGGTGCGGCGCGGAAGCCGTCGTTGAAGATTTCCAGCGACAGCGGGCCACGGTAACCCGTGGCGAGGATCGGCGCGAGGAAACCGGCCATGTCCATTTCGCCCTGCCCCGGGAAGCAGCGAAAGTGGCGGCTCCACTCCAGCACATCCATGGCCAGGATCGGCGCATCGGCCATTTGCACGAAGAAAATCTTGTCGCCGGGGATGTCGCGGATCGCGCTGGGGTCACCTTTGAGCGACAAGGTGTGGAAGCTGTCGAGGATCACCCCGAGTGCCGGGTGGTCGGCCTGGCGCACCAGGTTCCACACTTGCTGGTAAGTGTTGACGTGGCGGCCCCAGGCCAGCGCTTCGTAACCAATGCGCAGGCCACGCTTGCCAGCATGTTCGCCCAGCAGGCGCAGGTCGTCGACCAACAGTTGCTCGTCACCCAGGGCATCGGCCTGGACGTTGCTGCACACCAGCACCAGGTCGGTACCCAGCTCCTGCATCAGGTCGAACTTGCGTTCGGCGCGGTCGAGGTTTTTCTGCAGGCGGTCACGGCGGCAGCCTTCAAAGTCGCGGAAAGGCTGGAACAAGGTGATGGCAATGCCCAGGTCGGCGCACATCTGGCGCACCTGGCGCGGGCTGCCAGCGTAATAGAGCAGATCGTTCTCGAAGATCTCGACGCCGTCAAAACCGGCGGCGGCGATGGCTTCGAGCTTTTCCGGCAGAGTGCCGCTCAAGGACACGGTAGCGATCGAACGCTGCATGGCGGGAGTTCCTTGTTGTTGGAAGAATACGGTGCCATTCGGGCAAACAACCCCTGTTACAGTTTATGGCACGATCGATTATTCGCAGGTAAAGTCGTCGCTTCAATCTCTTTGTACGGAATGGTTAGTTTTGCGTTCGATTATCGCACAAAACCCGTTTTAGCGAATTGCTAGACCGCGGGCCCGTGGTCAACATGGACCACAGACGCAGGCACACCGACCGTTGCCTCCTGCCTTGGCATAACCTCTGGCGGAACCTGCGCAAACAACAATAACAACGGAGACAACGATGGCTCACTCCAGCTCGCAAGCAAAGAAAGCGACCGCCAGTGGATGGATAGGCTCGGCACTCGAGTACTACGACTTCTTCATCTACGCCCAGGCCGCTGCGCTGATTTTCCCGCAGATTTTCTTCCCTAACACCGACCCGAAAATGGCCATCATTGCCTCGTTGGCCACCTATGGCGTGGGCTACCTGGCACGCCCGATCGGCGCCTTCGTACTGGGCCACTGGGGTGACACCCGCGGTCGCAAGAACGTACTGCTGCTGTGCATGTTCCTGATGGGCCTGTCGACCATGGCTGTCGGCCTGCTACCCACCTACCACGACATCGGCTACCTCGCACCGGCCTTGCTGGTGGTGTTGCGCCTGATCCAGGGCTTTGCCGTGGCCGGGGAAATTTCCGGTGCAAGCTCGATGATCATGGAGCACGCGCCGTTTGGCCGAAGAGGCTACTACGCCAGTTTCACCCTGCAAGGTGTGCAAGCGGGTCAGGTACTGGCGGCGGCGGTATTCCTGCCACTGGCGTACTTCATGCCCAGCGAAGCCTTTACCGAATGGGGCTGGCGCATTCCGTTCCTGATGAGCGCCATCGTGCTGATTGCCGGCTTCATCATCCGTAAGGAAGTGCACGAAACCCCAGCGTTCGTTCAAGAAGAGAAACAGGACAAGGTTGTCAAGTCGCCCATCAGCGAAGCCTTCCGCCACAGCTGGAAGCACATGGTGCTGGTGATGTTCATGGCCCTGATGAACGTGATCCCGGTCGTGGCCACCATCTTCGGTGCGGCCTACGCGGTACAGCCGGCGTATGGCATCGGCTTCGACAAGAGCGTCTACCTGTGGATTCCGGTGGTCGGTAACATCGTCGCGGTGCTGGTGATCCCGTTCGTGGGCAACCTGTCGGACAAGATCGGCCGTCGCCCGACCATGATCGCTGGCTGCCTGGGCTCTGGCCTGCTGGCCTTCGTCTACCTGTATGCGATCAGCATCCAGAACGTGCCAATGGCGTTCGCAGCCTCGATCGTCATGTGGGGCATGGTCTACCAGGGTTACAACGCGGTGTTCCCAAGCTTCTACCCAGAGCTGTTCCACACCCGCTACCGCGTTACGGCCATGGCCATCGCGCAGAACATCGGCACCATGCTGACCGCCATGCTGCCCGCGCTGTTCGCAATGGTTGCTCCGCCGGGCTCGGACAACATTCCGCTGGTAGTCGGTGGGCTGGCCTTCTTCATCACCGGCGTGTGCGCCCTGGCGGCCTACATTGCCCCGGAAACCCACCGCCTGGCGATGGACGACCTGGGCAACCCAGACGCCAAGCCGATGGAAAAGGCTGCCTATGAAGCCAGCCGTAAAGGTAGCTTTCAGGCGGTGAGTCACTGATAGATTGCAGGGGCTGCCTTGCAGCCCCTTCACGGGCAAGCCCGCTCACACAGGTACCGTACAGGCTTCAGCCCTGATGCGATCCCTAGAGAGCGGGCTTGCCCGCGAAGGCTTCAGCCCTTGATCACGTCCTGCAGACGTGCCCACAGCCGCTGCACATCCCCCCGCTCGGTCGGCAGCGCACCAATCGAAACCCGCACCATCCACCGCCCGTCCAGTGTAGCCGGCGTCACATAAGCATCGCCGGATGCATTCAGCCGCTCGGCCCAGCCCTTGGTATGCGCATCCAGCGCCTCCCCTTCAAGCCCCGCCGGTCGATGGCGAATGCACAAGGTCTGCAGCTGTACTGGCGCCAGCACTTCCCACTCCGCCGCCGCCTCGACCTGCCCCGCCAGCCACTGGGCATTATCCAGGTCACGCCGCAGCCGCGCCTGCAATGCATCGACACCCTCGCTGCGCAACATGAACCACAGCTTCAACGCACGGAACCGACGGCCCAGCGGAATGCCCCAGTCGCGCAGGTTCTTCACCTCGCCATCCACCGCCGACTGCAGGTAGCTGGGATTGGTGCTCATCACCCGGATCAGGTGCTGCGGATCGCGCACGTAGTAGATCGAGCAATCGAAGGCCACACCCAGCCATTTGTGCGCGTTGACCACCACCGAATCGGCCAGCTCGATACCGTCCCACATCCAGCGGCACTCGGGCAGGATCATCGCCGAACCAGCCATGGCCGAGTCAACGTGCAACCACAGCCCATTGGCCTGGGCGATTTCGCCCACCGCGCGCAGCGGGTCGAGGGCAGTGGTCGTCGTGGTGCCGGTGGTGGCAACCACGGCGCAGGGCTGGTTGCCGGCAGCCAGGTCCTGTTCGATCGCCGCCTGCAGTGCTTCTGGGCGAAGGGCGTAGCGGTCGTCGGTGGGGATCAGGCGGATATTGTCACGGCCAAAACCTGCCAGCAGTGCAGCCTTGTCCACCGAGCTGTGGGCGTGGGCGCTGACATACACGATCAAAGGCTTGGGCTCGGCCTGCAGGCCACCACGTACCAAGGCGTAGTCAGTGGCGCGTTCACGGGCACTGATCAGCGCCACCAGGGTGCTGGTCGAGGCAGTGTCCTGGATCACCCCACTCCACTGGCCAGACAGGCCAAGCAACTGGCGCAGCCAGTCGAGGGTGGTTTCTTCCAGTTCGCTCAGGGCCGGGCTGGATTGCCAGGACAGGCCCAGCACGCCCAGACCGGTACTGAGGAAGTCCCCCAACACCGAGGACAGGGTGCCATTGGAAGGGAAATAGCCATAGAAATCCGGGTGCTGCCAATGGGACAGGCCGGGCATGACCAGGTTATTGACGTCGTCGAGAATGGCCGCGAAAGGTTCGCCTTGTTGAGGGGCAGTTGCGGGCAAGGCGGCCTTGAGATAGCCAGGTTCGACCTGGGCCATGACCGGGCGTTCGCCCACGGTCTGGCGGTAGTCGGCAATCAGGTCGATCAGTTGGTGGCCGTACTGGCGGAATTGTTCGGGGGTCACGCTAGCTCTCCTGGGGTTATCCATTGCCTGTGCTGGCCCTTTCGCGGGTAAACCCGCGCCTACAGCCGCGAAGAAGCCGCACAATCAACACAATGCCCCAGTCTAGGCACCTATCCCCAGCCGAATAACCCCCGCTTCACGCATAGCTGCTATGGCAAACCCGCATGCCCACCCTGCACCCCGAACTGCGACTGACGCCACAGCTCGAACACCCGGTTGCGCAACCAGCGGTGCTCGGCCGAAGCCTGCAGGCGCTGGTGCCACACCACCCAATAGCGCTGGCTGTGGTCAATGAAGCCCAGTGGCCGCCAGGCCAGGTGATGTAAACGGCACAACTGCCGGGCAATATGCTCGGGGACCGTGGCCACTGCCTGACTGTTGGCAATCACTTGTACCGTGGCGCAGAAGAACGGCACTTCGAGGCTGACCCGCCGCTGCAGGCCTTGTGCACGCAAGTGCCGATCGATGAAGCTGTCCTTGTCGCCACCGCCCGAAATGCGCACATGCTTGTACGCCAGGTAGTCGGCCTGGCTGAGCGCGGCCTGCGCGGCCAACGGGTGATCCTGGCGCATCAGGCATACCGCGCGGTCCTCACCCAGCAGCCGTCCATGCAGGTTGGGCGGCGACTCGTCGAACAAGGTGGTCGCCAGGTCGATTTCTCCGCTGGCCAGCAAGGCGTACTGGCCGGCCTGCCAGGTGCGGTACTCCAGCGACACACCTGGCGCTTCGCGCTCCAGCGCCGCCACCAGCAGCGGCAGCATGTGCTCGGCGACATAGTCCGAAGCGGCCAGGCAGAACCGCCGCTCGCAACGCGCCGGGTCGAAGATGGCGGGCTGGCGCAGCGCGTGCAGTTCTTCGAGCACCTGGCGCAAAGGCTCGACCAGGGCTTCGGCGTGTTCGCTAAGCACGTAACCACGCCCTTGGCGCACCAGCAATGGATCATCGAAGGCTTCGCGCAGGTGGGCCAACTGGCGGCTAAGGGCCGATTGGCTGACGCCCAGGCGCTCGGCCGCGTGGCTGAGGTTTTTAAGCTGCAACAGGTGGTCGAGGGTACGCAGGTGGGCGAGGCTGAGGGAGGCGAAGGTGGGGTTCATGCAGGCTCCCTGCGGTGGAATTCAAGGGCCCTCTCGCGGGCAAGCCCGCTCTCACAGGGTTCTCACATCGTTCAGCATCGTGAAGAACCTGCGGGAGCGGGCTTGCCCGCGAACAGGCCGCAACGCGGCCCCGACGATTACTCGGTCAGGCCAACATAGACGTTCTGCACGTCATCGTGCTCGTCGATCGCCTCGAGGAACGCTTCGACCTCGGCCAACGCTTCAGCACTCAGGCTGGCCGCGCTTACCGGGTTTTTAGGGGTGTAGCCGATTTTTGCCGCAGTCACGGTGAAACCATGCTCTGGCAGGGCCTTCTGCACCGCGTCCAGGTCGGTGGTGTCGGTGATGAACAGGGTCGAGCCCTCTTCTTCACCTTCCTCGAAGTCCTGGGCACCGGCTTCGATCGCGGCCATTTCCGGATCAGCGTCAGCGCTCGCAGGCATGGCTTCGATCAGGCCTACATGGTTGAAGTCCCACGCTACCGAACCGCTGGCACCCAGCTGGCCCTTGCGGAACAGCACGCGGATCTGCGCGACGGTGCGGTTGATGTTGTCGGTCAGGCACTCGACGATCAGCGGTACCTGGTGCGGTGCGAAACCTTCATAGCTCACCGCATGGTATTGCACGGCATCACCGTCCAGGCCAGCGCCCTTGCGGATTGCCCGATCCAGGGTCTCGCGGGTCATCGAAGCTTTCTTGGCTTGCACGATGGCCAGGCGCAGGCGCGGGTTCATGTCGGGATCGGCACCCGACTTGGCCGCGATCTGGATTTCCTTGGACAGCTTGCCCATGATCTTGCCTTTGGCATTGGCCGCTGTTTCTCTATGTTTGGCTTTCCACTGTGCGCCCATGTCGACTCTCTTGTTTCAGCGGCCGGTTCAGGAAGCGACCGGCCAAAAGTGGGTGCATTTTATACGCCCTCGAGCATGGGATCGACAAGAAATCTCATCAGCCTTTATCGGCCTTGCCCGCCGCTGCGGCAAACCGCGCCAACCGCACGTCCAGCCTTCGCGGGCGCACACCACGATCTTCGGCCTGCTCCTTGCGGCGGATGGCATTGCGCACCATCAGCGAGCCCAGGTAGCGGATCGGCTCGGGCGGGAACAGCCCCAGCGGCCCTTTGACCAGCGGCGACCGGGTCCACGGGTTGTCCAGTCCCAGCGCCAGCGACGAAAGAATCTGCCCGCCCATGTGGCACGGGCCAACACCGCTGCCGGAGTAACCAAAGCCATAGAACACGTTGCCCTGCCCGTCCAACCGACCAAAGAACGGCAGGCCGGTTACCGAGCGATCCGACGGCCCGTTCCAGCTGGCCGCCAGTGGCACCTCGGCCAAGGCCGGGAAAAAGCCGCCAAGGCTTTCGCGCAGCAACCGCCGATACGGCGACGGCTGGTCGAACACCGGCAACATGCGCCCGCCATAGGCAAACGTGTTGCCGCCCTTGCCGAGCATCAGCCGGCCATCGGAGGTGTTGTGGTAGTAGTGCACGAAAATACGCGAGTCGAGCACGCTGATGCCGCTGTCCAGGCCGATCTGGCGCAGCAGCTCGGGGCACGGTTCGGTAATGACCATGTCGCTGGAAACGATCGTCACACTGCGCTCGAACTGCGGGAAGACGCGCGCCATCCAGGCATTGAGGCCCAGCACGACACGGTCGGCGCGCAGCGTGCCGTGGGCCGTGCGTACCTGCACCGGGGCGCCGTGTTCCAGGCCGGTCATGGCGGTGCCTTCGTAGAGGCGCACGCCGCGCTGCAAGGCCACGCGGCGCAGGCCGCGCACCAGTTTGCCCGGCTGCACGGTGGCGGCGGCCGGCGAGAACCAGCCCTCCAGGTGCCGTGCCGAACCGGCCAGGCGCTGCACCTGCTCCAGCGGCAAGCGGCGGAACGAGTTGATGCCCTTGTGCTCCAACGCAGCGATCACCGCGTCGGTGGCACCGACCTGCGCTGCGTTGGTGGCCGTGTACAGCGTGCCGTCCAGGCGGTAGTCGCAGTCGATGCCATTGGCCGTGCAGAACACACCAATGTCTGCGATGCTGCGCTCCGACTCGCGCACCAGCCGCACCGCCTCCGCCGCCCCGAACAGGCGTTCGAGGGTGAAGTACTTGGCCGACCAGGACAACGCACACCCCCCATTGCGGCCGCTGGCACCGGCACCACAGATGTCGGCCTCGATCAGCACCACATCCAGGGCCGGTACCGCTTCCTTGAGCATCAGTGCCGTCCACAGGCCGGTGTAGCCGCCACCGACAATGCACACATCGCAACGGGTATCGCCTTGCAGCGGCGGGCATACCGCCTCCCGCGCCGAATCCAGGGCCTGTTGCAGCCAGAAGGGTCTCATTCGCTCGCTTTCCTTTAAGTACGCAGTGGCTTGATTGCCATGCTGGTGTTCGGTGCCACGTCGGTGCATTGCGCGCTGCTGGCCGGGCGGCTGTTCCAGTGCGGCAGCAACACCAGCGCCGAGAACAGCGCACAGCCCGCGAACACGATGAACACCGTGACGCCGTCGAAGTAACCCGGCAGCAGCCCACCCAGCACCGCGCCCACCGAGCCACAGCCGTTGACGAAACCTGCTGCGGTGGCGCCGGCCTTGGCGGTGCCGAAGTCGATGGCTGCAGCGCCGCTGATCATCGAGTCCGGCCCGTACAGGGTCAGGCCCATGACGAACAGCAGCGCCACCACCAGCAGCACGCTGCCGGTGTGCATGGCCGCCATGAACGCCGCCAGTGTCACGGTCAGCAGCACCAGGCTGATCACGCAGGCCGGCATGCGCCGGGCGCCAAACAGTTTGTCGGAGGCCAGGCCGATCATGATCGGGCCAAGCAGCCCGGCCAGTTCGAAAGCAGTCGGGATGATTGCCGCGCCCACTTTGCCCACCGAGGGCATCTGCTCGAAGACGATTACAGGGCCCCACAGCAAGATGGCGTAGCGCGCCGGCTTCAGCAGGAAATACGCCAGGCCCAGGGTCAACACCGTGCGGTTGCGCAAGATTTCCCGCAGGGGTGCCCACACGCTGCACAGGTTGTCGGCCGGGGCCATGCTTTGCGGCTCGGGCTCAACCGCCGGCAAGCCGACGTCCTCGGGTTTGTTGCGCTGCAGGAAGAAGAACAGCACCGCCACCAGCGCCACCACGACCGCGCTGGAGAAGAACGCCGCATGCCAGGTGCCCACCAGGGTGTAGGCCCACCAGCCCGCGAACGGCGACGCCACCAGGCCGCCGAAGGCATAGCAGGAACTCCACAGGCCCAGCACCCGCCCGCGCTGCGAAGCCGGGAAGAAGCTGCCGATGTTCTTGCACAAGCCGGCCCAGCCGGTGGATTGCGCCAGGCCCTGTACCAGCATGCAGGTGGCGAAGATCGGGAAGGTTGCGTAACTGCCCATCACCACTGCCGCCGCCGCAGAAATCAGCAACCCGCCCAGCACGACCACGCGCGGGCCGAAGCGGTCGGCAAGCATGCCCCAGGTGAATTGACCCACGGCATAGGCGGCCAGGTAGATGGCGTCCAGGTTGGCCATGGCGGCCTTGTCGAGCATGAAACCTGGGTCTTCGGCGATGCCCAGTTTGGCCACCGAGAAGGCTTTGCGGGTGAAGTAGAAGGCGGCGTAAGCCAGCCAGGTGATGGCGAAAATCTGGATGCGCCAGCGTTTGAACGCGGCTAGGGATTGATTCATGTAAGTCTGACCTCTTGCTCAAGTGTGCCGGCAGAATGTGAAGAAACGCCTGTCTTGTTCTTGTGTTACGCACAGCGATGACGAGGCTGTCATCGGGTCAGGTGGCGCCGTGTGAGCGCCATGGCCCTGGCGGCATTCGTGGTGCCAGCGTCGGGCTGAAATCCATGGAAACAGTTGCTGTAAGATAAATAAAATCGATTTATCGTATTACACACATAAGCCCAGCTTGTTACTGAGGTCGTCATGTCGGTTTCCCACGCTCAACTCAAGGCTTTCCACGCGGTGGCCGTACACGGCAGCTTTACCCGCGCCGCTGAAAGGCTGTTTCTTACCCAGCCTGCGGTGTCCGATCAGGTGCGCAAACTGGAGGAGCGCTTCGGCGTATTGCTGTTCCACCGCAACAAACGCTCGGTGCAGCTCACCGACCTTGGCGAGCGGCTGCTGGGCATCAGCCAACGCCTGTTCGCCTGCGAGGCCGAGGCACAAGAGCTGCTGCACGACTCGCGTGCGCTGCACACCGGCAGCCTGGTGCTGGCAGTGGATGCGCCGGTGCACGTGCTGCCGCAGATCGCCCGCTTCTGCCAGCGTTATCCGGGTATCCAGGTGAAGATCGAAACGGGCAATACCGACGAATCGCTGGCGCGGCTGTTCAGCTATCAGGCCGACCTGGCCCTGCTGGGGCGGGATGTCGACGATGAGCGCCTGCATTGCCTGCCGCTGCGTCGTGACCCGATGGTGGCGTTCGTTTCCCACCACCACCCATGGGCCAGCCGTGGCTCGATCAGCCTGGCCGACCTGGACGACACGCCACTGGTGCTGCGCGAGCCCGGCTCGGTGACGCGGCAGACGCTGGAAGAAGAGATGCAACGTGCCGGCCTGCGGATACGCGCAGCGATCCAGGTGGAAGGCCGGGAAGCGGCGCGTGAAGCGGTGGTGGTAGGGATTGGTGTGGGCGTGGTGTCGGCGGCGGAGTTCGGTGCCGATGCGCGGGTGTGTGCGTTGCCGATCGTCGATTGCCAGCGGCATTTGACCGAGACCCTGGTGTGCCTGAGCGAGCAGCGTACGCGCCGGGTGGTGGCGACTTTCCTGCAGATGGTCGAGGAAGGGGTGTAGGCCAGATCAGGCAACCCAACTATGCTGGGATAACCCCAATCCCCGGCCCCCCACCCCATGCTCTACCGCCTTGCCGCCGACACCCTGGTGCTGCTGCACCTGGCCTTCATCCTGCTGGTGCTGTTCGGCGGGCTGCTGGTGCTGCGCTGGCGCCCTGCCCTGTTGCTGCACTTGCCGGCCCTGGCCTGGGGCCTGGCGGTGGAGTGCCTGCACCTGGGCTGCCCGCTGACCACCTGGGAAAACCGCATGCGCAATGCCGCCGGTGACGCCGGTTACCAGGGCAGCTTCGTCGAGCACTACGTCTGGCCACTGATATACCCCGCCGGCCTGACCCCGCAGATCCAGCTGCTGCTGGGCACCCTCGTGCTGGCGCTGAACCTCGGCATCTACAGCTACGTGGCCTGGCGCTGGCGCCGCCCTAGCGGGTAGCGATCACGAACAACCGCGGGAAGGGCAACAGGACCTTGCCATCAGAGGCCGGCGGATAATCGCGCTGCATGGCCTGCAGGTACATCTGCAGGAAGTCGGCCTGCTCCTGCTCATCAAGCCTGGCCAGATAAGGCCGCAACGCCGAGCCCTTGAACCATTCCACTACCGCTTCGGCGCCCCCCATCAACGGGTGATGATAGGTGGTGCGCCACACATCCACCCGTGCGCACAGCGGGCTGAGCAAGTCGTAGTAGAACGCCGCGTTGTGCCGTGGCGGCAGCTGCAAGTCGGCGAACTTCGCCGCCCAGGGGCCTTGGCTTGCGATCTCGCGCAACTGCCGGTGGGCCGGCTCGTCGAGGTTGTCCGGGGTCTGCACGGCCAGGCTGGCGCCTTCGCTGAGCTGGCGCACCAGGTGCGGATACAGCAAGGCGTGGTCAGGTACCCATTGCAGCGAGGCATTGGCCAGGATCAGGTCCTGCGGCTCGGGGGCAGCCCAGCCGGCAATGTCGGCAATGACCGTGCGCACACGCGGGATGCACAGCCGCTTGCGCTCACGGGCCTTGTCGATCATGTCCGGGTCGCTGTCCAGCGCCGTCACCTGAGCATCGGGGTAACGTTGCAGCAGCACTTCGGTCGAGTTACCGGGGCCGCACCCCAGGTCGGTGGCGTGGCGCACCGGCCGTGGCGGGATGGCGGCAATCAGGTCGCGTACGGCGCGTGTGCGTTCGTCTTCGAACAGGGAATACTGGTTGGCAGACCAGGCCATGTGCGGCTCCTTTGGGCGGGCAATGTGCCTAGCATATGCCATCTGTCGCCCGGCGGGACGGTTGCGAACGGATTACCCCGGAACTGATCACCTCTGCTTGAAGTCAGTCCTTGCATGCGCACGCCCTTGAAGACCTACATCGCCCTCGCCCATCCTGGCCCTGATCGCTGCGGCCGCCCTGCTCGGTTCACCGTGGATGAACCAGCGTTTCCACATGCCTGCAGAAAAAGCCCAGGCCCAACAACGCGAAACGGCCGGGTCCCCAAGGGAGCCGGCCGTTTCCAGACGCGAGTGACGCTTAGTGCTGCTTGCTACCAGAGCGGATCTGGTGCACCACACCCATCGCCACCACGACCGCCGCAGCGATACCGGTGGAAATGACCAGAATCTGGTAGTCAGGCATGAAGGCCATGGTGACCAGGGCAGCCACGATGAACGCGATCACCAGGTAGGTCAGCCACGGGAACAGCCACATCTTCAGGCGTACTTCCTTGCCCTCGGCAATCAGCTTGCGGCGCATGCGCAGCTGCGAGAAGGCGATGACCAGATACACCAGCAGGGCGATCATGCCGGTGGTGTTCATCAGGGTGTCCAGCACGTCTTTCGGGCGCAGGGTCTCGCTGAAGTTGATCAATGCACACACTACGGCCACGGCGCACGAGCCCATGATCGCGTACACCGGTACACCGGTACCGGCGCGGGTGATCTTGAAGAACGACGGCGCATCGCCACGCTGGGCCAGGGAGAACAGCATGCGCGAAGCGGTGTAGTGGCCCGAGATCAGGCAGCTGCTGACCGAAGTCAGCACCACGAAGTTCATCAGCAGCTCGGCATACGGCACGCCCAGCAGTTCCAGGGTACGGCGATAGGCGCCATAGCCAGAAACACCCAGGTGCGGGTCGTTCCACGGTACCAGGCAGACGATCAGGAAGATCGAGCCGACGTAGAACAGGCACACACGCCAGACCACCGAGTTGGTCGCCTTGACGATCTGCGCAGCCGGGTCTTTGGCTTCGGAAGCGGCGATGGTGACGATTTCGGCGCCGAGGAAGGCGAACATCACCCCGAGCAAGGCACCGATCACAGTGGTGATGCCATTGGGCATGAAGCCTTCGGCGGTGAGGTGGCTGATGCCACGCACTTCACCGAACTGCCAGATGTTCATCACGGCAGCGGTACACACGATCAGGAAGCAGACGATCGCAATCACCTTGATCAAGGCGAACCAGAACTCGAACTCACCGTAGTGCTTGACGTTGAAGAAGTTGACGGTGATCAGCAACAGGGTCGTGGCCAGCACGAACACGTTGACGCTGACGTCGGGGAAGAAACCATGCAGGATCTTGCCCGCCACATAAGCTTCCCAGGCCATGAGGATGACCCAGTACCACCAGTACAGCCAGCCGATGGTGAAACCGGCCCAACGGCCAATGGCGCGGTCGGCGTAGGTTGAGAACGAGCCGGTGTCAGGCGAGGAAGTCGCCATTTCACCCAGCATGCGCATGATCAGCACCACCAGGATGCCGCCTGCCAGGTAGGCCAGGACAGCGGCTGGGCCGGCACTGTGGATCACGCTGCCGGAACCGACGAACAAGGCGCCGCCAATAACCCCGGCGATCGACATCATCGTCAGGTGGCGCGACTTCAGCGAGGCACTGAGCTTGCTCTCGTGCCCGCTTTTCGCGGTGGTGGTTGTGGATGTTGCGTCCATCAGTTGTGTACCCCGTGCTTCTTTTTATCCAAGGAAAACTGTGAAACCCCGATGGCTGGCGATTTCACCTGTACATCAGTGCTAATGCGGGCAGGATGGTGTGAACTTACACACGCAGGCCTTCCATGGCGGCCTGCTGACGCGCCCCAGGGCGACTGCCTGAGGCGAACTGAACATGCTTTATGTGGCGATATCCGACACCTAATGTAAAAATGTCCGACGCAGAGAGCCATGCACAGTGGCATGAATCTCGCACTGCACTGTATAGGTCGCCCATGCAGTACACCCTGCAGACGCCAGGCGATACGCACCCTGAAGGCCCCGAATGTTCGAATTACATCCAGACTCCTCAACCCCGCTGGTCAACCAGATCATCGATGGGCTGCGCGAGCTGATCGACAACCAAACCCTCAAGCCAGGCGCCAAGGTCCCGTCGATCCGCGCCTTTGCCGCCAGCTATTCGGTGAGTACCTTCACCGTGGTCGAGGCCTACGACCGCCTGGTCGCCCAGGGGCTGCTGGTGAGCCGTGGCAATGCGGGGTTCTTCGTCAACCGTGCGGCGGGCGAACTGCTGGAGCAGCACAACACCGAGGCCGACACCAGTCGACCAACGTTCAACTCCGAGTGGTACCTGCAGCAGATTTTCGAAATCCGCCAGTTGCCGTACAAACCGGGGTGCGGCTGGCTGCCCAACGACTGGATGTACGAAGACGGCCTGCGCCGCGGCCTGCGCCAGGTGGCCGGCAGCCCGCTGGAGTTGTCGGGGTACGGCGACCCCATGGGCCTGATGGAGCTGCGTGCGCTGACCGCCCAGAACCTGCAACAAGAGCTGTCGATCGTCGCCAACCCAGCACAGCTGATGCTCACCCACGGCGCCAGCCAGGCCCTGGACCTGGCCGCACGCACACTGGTACGCCCGGGCGATGTGGTGCTGGTGGACGACCCCGGCTACCCGAACCTCATGAGCATTCTGCGTACCCAGGGCGCGACCTTGGTCGGCGTGCCGCGCACCCCGGCCGGCTACGACCTGAATCAGCTGGAACAGTTGCTGACACACCACCGTCCGACCGCGTTTTTCACCCAGCCACACCTGCACAGCCCGACCTGCTCGCGCACCCCGCTGCCGCAGTTGCACCGCTTGCTGCAACTGGCCAGCCAGCACGGCTTCCGCCTGGTGGAGAACAACCTGTACGCCGACATGGTTGCCGAGCCGCAACCGTGCCTGGCCAGCCTCGATCACCTGCAGCAGGTGGTGTACGTGGGCAGCTACTCGAAGAGCATCTCGCCCAACGTGCGGGTCGGCTACATGCTGGCCAATCCTGAGCTGATGCAGAAACTGCTGCACCTGAAAATGCGTTCGGGCCTGACCACTTCGCAGGTGATGGAGCGCGTGGTGTACGCCGCGATCATCGACGGCCGCTGGCGTAAGCACCTCAAGCGCCTGCGCCAGCGGCTGGCCGAGGCGCACCAGGAAGTTGGCCGGCATCTGCATCGATTAGGCTTCGAACTGTTTACCGAATCGGATGAAGGCATGTACATCTGGACCCGCCACCCGGCCATTCCCGACAGTGCCGCGTTGCTGGATGATGCGCTGGAGAAAGGCATCATGCTCGGCCCAGGGCAGTTGTTCATGGTCGACGCCAAGGCGACCGGGTGGATGCGCTTCAACGTGGCGTTCAGTACGGACCCGGCGATGTGGGAGTTGTTGGAGAAGGTCTTCGTCAAGCATGTGCGCCGGGGTGGGATGTAGTTCGCCACGACATCCGCACCGCCTGTGAGATCAAGCGCCGCCCGCGCGCCACGACATCTCACAGGCATTGAAGATGTTGTGGCCTGCACTTATTGGCTCCATCACCCCCTTCGCGCTTGCTCCTCTCGCCCCAAATATTCCTGGCGCGTTAGAGCCTGTGACTACAAGGAGCAGGTGCAGGAAAGTGACTGGGGCAGGGAGCAGGTTTGAACTGTGTGATCAAAGAAGTTAAGAAGAAGTGTTGTGCCTCATGAGCCACCGAATTATAAAGACTGCATCTACTGCTTCCCGCCAGAGTCAGACCTACCGCCACTGTAAGTGGTTTTCAATTCTCCCTATCCCGGCGTGAAATTATAGGGACTTACAGCGGACACCCCCATAACCTGGACAAAGCCGGGGGCCCAATCGAACGAATGGATTGGAGAGAGGCCCGGATCACAGCAGGCGGCGTCGAGTTAGTCAAATTACAAACAAGTCGACTTCTGCCGTCAGGCGCGAACAAAATGATGATAGATAGACTCGAAAAAAATCTACAGCGCACACTACAAGCAACCGACATCGACAAGCGATTTTTCATACATGAAATAAGGGGACTTGAGCACCTCCGCGCCCTTGGCATTGCTGATAAAATTCTACCAACTGATGGCGGCGAGACTTGGAACAATATTCACGCAGCCACTTTGGAAGACTATCAGCCTGAATCAGACGCCGAGCTATTATATACAGCGCAAGCGCTAGAAGCAGAGGTAATCCAGCTTGAGCGGGAAAACCATGGATACCATTCACGATGTAATTAAAAACGAATCTCCTACGAATGTAATTTTATTTTTCACCAGAGGCACTGGCATCTCCCACCCGCAACTAGACAGGCTTTACACCCAGAACAATTGGATTCACTTAGGTGACTGCATTGGCCTCATCGAACTGATCAGAAAAATGACGAGCGACGGCTTGATTGAGCAAAAAGCCGGTGGATATGTGAAAGGTCCAAAATGGACTGCACCAAAATTCATGCTCGAAAATAAGTACACTTTCAATCAAAGTTGACAGCACACCAGCGGGCGTTGGCCGGCGTACCCGGTGCGGTGCAGTTCGTCGGCGACACTGACGCCATCGGCATCGCGAATGGCCAGCGCCTCGGCCAGCGCGAGGCTGCCGGTGAACACCGCCGAGCCGAACAGGGCCGGGATGAAGCGCGCGCCCTCCTCGTTGGTCCATACGGCAATGTCCAGTGGCTTGCGGGTTTGGATGTCCAGGTCGCTCAGGCGCCGCACCACTTGACCGAGGCCTGATGCCACAACTTGGATCCCATCTTGTGACAAGGTATGCTAGGCAATAGCTAAACGCCACTACCCAGGCAGGCTTGATGCCTGCCTTCAAGGATGAGCCCTTTGCCCAGCCACCCGACCCGCCACACCATCGCCCGCCAGTGGCAACTGCTCAAGTTACTGCCCAGCCGCCACCCAGGCATGAGCTCCACCCAGTTGCAGGCTGCCCTGACAACCGTGGGCCATTCCACCAGCAAACGCACCGTCGAGCGCGACCTGGTGGAGCTCGCCGCACTGTTCCCGCTACAGTGCAACAGTAAAGGCATGCCTTATGGCTGGTACTGGCAACCGGGCTTGAGCCTGGGCGAAGCGCAGCAGCTGCAACCCGACGCACTTACCCCCCCGACACACGTTGTACTGTATGCCTGGGTCGATGACGCGCTGGCCCGCCGCCTGGAACAGTCACCCCTGTCCGTCGATATGCAACTGACGCCGCAGGCTGGCGGCGGCGCCGCGCTGGTGGCCACCGTCGACGACAACCGCGCGCTGATGGGCTGGCTGCTGTCCCAGGCGGGTTCGATCCGCATCCAGGCGCCGCAGGCGCTACGTGCGGCCATGATTGAACAATTGCGCCAGAGCCTGGCGCTGCATGAGGGCGAAGGCGGCTGCAAGCAATAGCGCCAACGGCGTCAGTAGGTTCCCGGATACGCCCCGCCATCAATCAGCAGGTTCTGCCCGGTGATGTACCCGGCATGCGCACTGCACAGAAATGCGCAATACGCGCCAAACTCCGCGGCTTCGCCAAAACGCGACGCCGGAATGGCCTTGCGCCGCGCCTGGGCAGTGACTTCCACATCACCACCCGCAGCCTTCAAGGTCTTTTGCAGGCGCGCCGTGTCGAACGCCCCAGGCAACAGGTTGTTGAGTGTCACATTGCGGCCCGCCAGGCGCTGCTGCCGGGCCAGGCCGGCAATGAATCCGGTCAGGCCACTGCGGGCACCGTTGGATAAACCCAGCATGTCGATCGGTGCCTTCACCGCGCCGGAGGTGATGTTCACCACCCGGCCAAAACCACGTTCGGCCATACCATCTACCACCGCCTTGATCAGCTCGATGGGCGTGAGCATGTTGGCGTCCAGCGCCTTCAGCCAGTCATCACGCACCCAATCACGGAAGTCCCCCGGTGGCGGGCCACCGGCGTTGTTGACCAGAATGTCGACCTGCGGGCAGGCCGCCAACAGCGCCAGGCGCACCTTGGGATCGGCCACATCACCTGCCACGGTATGGACCTCGATGCCCGGGCAGGCCCTGCGCAACTCGCTGGCGGTCTGCTCCAGGGTGGCCTGGGTACGGGCATTGATGACCAGATTGACGCCTTCTTTGCCCAGCGCTTCGGCGCAGCCTTTGCCAAGGCCTTGGCTGGCCGCGCAGACGATGGCCCAGCGGCCGGTGATGCCTAGATCCATTGGTTTGCTCCTAGATGCAATCAGGGTTACAGGGTGACTGACAGGCACTGCCGGGGCAATCTAGAGCACAGGACAGGGCCACCGATAATGAAAAGAACTGATCCACCGATAACCGCCGCTTATCCCTACCAGCGCTTCGACAACGGGCTGGAAATAGAGGGGTAGCGTCACACTTCACCCGCCGTCAGTTCCTCCACCAGCAATCGTGCCGCAGGCGATAACGGCGCCGCGACCCGGTGCACGATGCCGAACGGCTCGCTCAGCGCCCGTAGCGGCACCGCCAGCGACACCAGCAACCCGCGCTGCTCGGCAAAGGCCGCCACTGCACGGGGAATGACCGCCACCAACGTCGGGTCATCTTCAAGCAGCATGAAGGTGGCGAAGGTGGAGAAGGTCTCCAGCGGATAACGCGACACCGCCACCCCAGCCTCGCTCAACTCGCGTTCCAGCGCTTGGCGCATGGGCATGTTGGCCGGATAAACCACCCAGCGATAATGGCTAAGGTCGCTGATCTTGAGTGCCGCCGCCCCGGCCAGCGGATGCTGCGGATGCGCGACCACCGCCAGCGGCTCCTGGGCCAGTTCGACAAAGCCATATTCCGCCGCGTTGCGGCCCAGCCCTGGTCGGCAGATGGCCAGGTCCAGGCGCCCTTCGTCCAGCTGGGCGAGCAGGTTGGCGCTGGTATTCTCGGCAATTTCCACTGCCAGTTGCGGCTGTTTGCGGCGCAAGCGCCCGAGGGCGCTGACCAGTGTGGGCATCGCCCCCATGATACTGCCCACCGCCAGCCGCCCGCCCTGGCCTTGGACGATGCCCAACACCTCTTCGCGCAGATGCCCCAGGTCGCTGTGGATCAGCCGCGCGTAGCGCACCACGCAGCGGCCCACCTCGTTGGCAACCAGGCCGCTGGGCATTCGCTGGAACAACGGTACGCCCAGCACCTCCTCGACCTCGCGCAGGGCCTTGGTGGCGCCGGGCTGGGAAATGGCCATGGCTTCAGCTGCCTTGTGCAGCGAGCCACAGCGGTCCAGCTCAATCAGCAAGCGCAACTGGCGCAGGCGCAGGCGAGAAAAAATGGCGTCCAGAGAAGGAATCATCAGGCAGGCTCGGCAGGGGTTTCGTCATGCCGAGCACTATAGAGGGTCGTCTGCGGGGGCGTGTTGCGTTTTCAGCAAATGACCCTTGATCGCAGAACGCATGCACGCTTTTTTCTGCAGGCTGTTTTACCGCGGAACACGACGCGCCAGGCAGGCATAGGCCAAGCCCAGTACGCTGGCCGCCAGTATGCCAAGCAGTATCATCAGCTCACGGCTGTAACGGGCCACCATGGCCGGAAAACCGATGACTTCGCGGTACACTTGCACATTGGCCTCACCATCGGCATGACTGATACTGACCCCGCCATGGCGAATCTGCGAGTAGTCGGCATCGAAATACACCCACACCTTGCAGGTGCCACCTGGCTCGATGGCCGGGATATCAACCTGGGCGGCGGGGGTTTCCAGCAGCGTGTCGTTGCCGGCAGCATCGCGCACCTGCACCAGGCCTTTGGCTGGCAGGCGGATTTTTACCTGCCGGACCTGCGCATTACCGCTGTTGTGCAGTTCGATCAGCAGGCCGGCACGGTGGTCGACCAGCCCGGCCTCGAAAGGCTTGGCGAACAGCTGGGCATAAGGGGCCTGCGCCATTTCGATGAGCCGCTCGACCTGATCATGGCCCAGCTGGCCTTGAACGATACCGTTGATTTGCCCCTGCAACTGCTCGTACTTCAGCTGTTCGCTGGCCTTGCTGATCCGCTCGCTGAACTGGCTGGGGTAAGTGAGGTAGGCATAGGTCAGTGACGCCTCAAGGCGCGGATTGCCCCTGAGCAACGCATAGGCGGCCAACAGGACCACCAGGCCGATCAGCACGGCGACGAGAAGCTTCCCCACCTTGTCCCAGCTCAATGCATGCTTCCTTCTGTCGTGTTACAGACGATTAAAACCGCCCAAGGGTGCCAAGTTCGCGCCCCCCAGGCAAGCCTGGCTAGGCTTCGCCCCCGCCTTCGCGCGCCTGACGTATCTGCAGCAGCTGGCCGTCGATCAGTGACTTGGCCATCCCGGCCAGGTAGTACGTGGCCTTCATCATCACCTGGCGGTCGTCAGGCCTGTCGATGGCCTTGCGGGTGATCTCGGTGATGCAGCCCATGATGCCCGAAGCTTCCATCAGTGCGGTGCGTATTGGCAGTTGCGGTTTCATTTGCACCAGTTCGGCATCGCTGTTGCCAAAGCGGCTCGCGGCTTGCACGACATAGGGCTTGCTGCTGTTTTTCGGCGTTTCGCTGTCCATGTCCATTCCTCAAGGTTAGGCGCTTGCCGAGGCTAGGCCGCTGCCTACCCCATTACAATGACAAAGGGGTGGAAAGGGTCACTTTAGGAAATGGACTACAAGAACCCTGCACAGGGAGCGCCGAGCCCCCGCTCAGCCCCCTTGACCCGCCCCTGGCAGTGGCGGACGATCAACCTCCCCCACACAAGGACGAACACCATGCTGCGGATACTGGGAAGAGCCTCTTCCATCAATGTGCGAAAAGTCCTGTGGGCCTGCGCCGAATTCGAGATCGCGTTCGAGCGCGAAGACTGGGGTTCTGGCTTCAAGGCCACTGACAGCACCGAGTTCCTCGCGCTGAACCCCAACGCCATGGTTCCGGTGATCCAGGACGGCGACTTCACCTTGTGGGAATCCAATAGCATCATCCGCTACCTGGCCAGCCGCTACGGCGCCACCGCGTTCTATCCCGGCGAGGCCCAGGCGCGGGCGCGGATCGACCAGTGGATCGACTGGCAGGCCTCGGACCTCAACCGCTCTTGGAGCTACGCGTTCATGTCGCTGGTCAGGCATTCGCCCGCTCACCAGGACCCGCAAGCACTGGCTGCCGGTTGTGCCGAGTGGTCACGCTACATGCGCATCCTCGACCGCCAGCTGGCCGGCACCGGTGCCTATGTGGCCGGCAGCCAGTTCACCCTGGCCGACATCCCGATCGGCCTGTCGGTCAACCGCTGGTTCGAAACGCCGTTCGAGCACCCGCACCTGCCCGCGGTGCGCGATTATTACGAGCGCCTGAGCGAGCGCCCTGCCTATCACCTGCATGGCCGAAACGGTACCCCGTAGTACCCGCAAGGAAGTGTATCGAGGGGCGCAAGGCGCCCCAAGGTTCCGGCCTGTTACACCGCAACCTGCCGCCCGGCTAGCCCCCCTCGCCCACGCCAGGCAAACAGCAGCACCAGCACCAGCCCCAGCGTCGCCATCGCAGCCCCCGCCAGGGAAATCGCCGGGTAGCCCAGCCCCGCGTTGATCACCGCGCCTCCCAGCGCCGCACCGATCGCATTGCCCAGGTTGAACGCGCCAATGTTCACCGCCGAGGCCAGGTTGGGCGCATCCTTGGCCGCTTCCATGACCCGCATTTGCAGCGGCGGCACCAGGGCAAAGCTGGCCGCACCCCAGACCAGGATCGCCAGGGCAGTCGGCAGCGGCCAGTCCAGTACCAGCGGAAACACCAGCAGCACGGCAATCAGCCCAGCCAGTGACAGGAGCAGGGTGCGATCGATCGAGCGGTCCGCCGCCTTGCCGCCCCACACGTTGCCCAAGGTCAGGCCGACACCGAACAGCACCAGCATGGCCGTCACGAAAGGGGTGGACGCCGCCGCTTCATGCTGCAGGATCGGCGCAATGTAGGTGAACACCGTGAACATGGCGCTGGAACCCACCACGGTCAGCAACAAGGCCGCCAGTACCGGCCTGCGGCCCAGCACACGGATCTCGGCCATGGCACCCTCGCCCTTGGGCGACGCAACATTGGGCAATGCGTACCAGAGCGTGGTCATCGCCACCAGGCCAAGCCCGGCAATCCCCCAGAACGCCGTGCGCCAACCCAGCATTTCACCCAACCAGGTCGCTAACGGCACGCCGCCGATGGTGGCCAGGGTCAACCCCATGAACATTGCAGCCACGGCCCCGGCGCGCTTCGCCGGCGGCACCACACTGGCCGCGACGATCGAGCCGATGCCAAAGAAGGCGCCGTGGTTGAGTGAAGTGACCACGCGGGCCACCAGCAGGCTGGCGTAGTCGCTGGCCAGGGCCGACATCAGGTTACCCAAGGTGAAAATGGCCATCAGCCCGATCAGCAGGTAACGGCGCGGGATCTTCACCGTGGCCAGGGTCATCAGCGGCGCGCCGATCAGCACGCCGATGGCATAGGCACTGACCAGCAGCCCGGCAGCAGGGATGGAAACGCCAAGGTCGGTAGCGATACTGGGCAACATGCCCATGGGGGCGAACTCTGTAACGCCGATGCCGAAGGCACCGATGGCGAGTGCGACAAGCGGTGGATTGATACGCATGGCAAGCTCCTTATCTATGCCGAAAATGCTACGATCCGTTCCAAACGCGCACTAGACTGCATTTTTGCGAACCACCTTTGCTTGAGAGGCACAAATGGACTTCAGTGGCAGATCCGGCGAGATGGAGATTTTTGCCAAGGTGGCGCAAGCGGGCAGCCTGTCTGCCGCCGCCCGAGCGCTAGGCCTGACGCCCTCGGCGGTCAGCCGCATTCTCGCCCGCACCGAACAGCGCCTGGGTACCCGCCTGCTGCTGCGCACGACCCGGGCGCTCACCCTCACCCCCGAGGGAGAGGCCTACCTGCGCGGCGCACGGCGGGTGCTGGCGGACATGCTCGAAGTGGAAGAAGCCATCACTGACCAAGGTGTGCCACGCGGGCGCTTGCGGGTCAGCGCTGCGCTGGGCCATGCCCGGTTGACCGTAGTGCCGCTGCTGGCGGCCTTCAGCGCACGCTACCCGCAAGTGCTGGTTGACCTGACCCTCAGCGACGAGGTGGCCGACATTCTCGGCGGCCAGGCCGACGTCGCGCTGCGCTTCGGTCACCTGCCGGACAGCTCGTTGAGCGCTCGCGCCATTGGCGAGACCGCCCAGGTAGTGGTGGCCTCGCCCGATTACCTGCAACGCCACGGTACCCCGCTTGAACCTGAAGACCTGGCCCGGCACAACTGCCTGCGCTTCAACTTCCGCCGCGCGGTGCCCGACTGGCCGTTTCACCGCGACGGGCATACGTTCTCACTGAAGGTTAAAGGGAATATCGAATGCAGCAGCGGCGAAGCGCTGGCACAGCTGGCCAGGCTGGGCGCCGGCGTGGCGCGTATCGGCACCTTTACCGTGGCCGATGACCTGGCCAACGGGCAACTGGTGCCGTTGCTGGAGGCTTACAACCCGGGTGATCGGGAACCGATTCATGCGGTGTTCGTCGGCGGCCCGGCGATGCCGGCGCGGGTGCGGGTGTTTGTGGATTTTCTGGTGGAGCAGCTATCTGGTGGCCAGTAGAGCCGGCCTCGTGTCGCGACAGGGCCGCCAACGCATGGCGGTTGCATCACTGGGCGGCAGAGCCGGTGCTGATGTGCAGCGACTGCAGCCTAACCTGACACCGATACCGCCCGTTAGGTTATCTTCGACGCTTCCCTGTACCGCCCGGGCCAGACCACCATGCGCATTGTCATTCCCGACGACTACCAAGATGTAATCCGTACCCTCGATTGCTTCGGCAAGCTGAGCGGGCATGCTGTCAGCGTCCTTCATGAGCTCCCGCCTGCCACGCTGGAACAACTTGCCGCACGTTTTGCCGATGCCGACGCCCTGGTACTCACCCGCGAACGCACACGCATCGACGCTGCCTTGCTCGACCGCCTGCCCAACCTCAAGCTGATCAGCCAGACCGGCAAGGTGTCCAGCCACCTCGACCTGGCTGCCTGCACCGCGCGCGGCATTGCCGTGACCGAGGGACGCGGATCGCCGGTAGCGCCTGCCGAACTGGCCTAGGCGCTGATCCTCAATGCCCGCCGGCAACTGCTGCCGGCCATTGATGCCTTCCGCCAAGGCCAATGGCAGGTCAACCTGGGCCAGGCGCTGGCCGGGCAGACGCTGGGCATCTGGGGCTATGGCAAGATCGGCCAGCGCCTGGCGCGTTATGCGCAGGCCTTCGACATGCCCGTGCTGGTGTGGGGCAGCGACTACAGCCGCGCCGCAGCCAAGGCCCATGGCCACGCTGCTGCCGCCTCGCGTGAGGCGTTTTTTGCCGAGGCGGATATTGTCAGCCTGAACCTGCGCCTTTCGGATCAGACACGCCATGGGGTGACCTTCGACGACCTGTCCCACATGAAGCCCGACGCCTTGCTGGTGAACGTCAGCCGCGCGGAACTGATTGCACCAGGCGCATTACTGCAGGCATTGGATGTCGGGCGGCCGGGCTACGCGGCGGTGGATGTTTATGAGGAGGAGCCGTTACTCGACCCGGCCCATCCACTGCTGCGTCACCCACGTGTACTCAGCACGCCCCACCTGGGGTATGTGGAGAAGAACGGCTACGAGCTGTACTTCGGTGACGCCTTCGACAATGTGCTGGCGTTTTTCGAAGGGGTGCCGAAGAACGTCGCCAACCCGCAAGCTTTGGCACTTCAACGCTGAACCCAGTGCAGCCTTGAGGTTGCACTACCCAAGCAGGTGCAGCCCCAGCGTAAACACAGCCACGGCCAAGGCGACCAACGACACCCCATGACGTTCCAGGTACGCGGGCCAACCGGCTGCTGACTGCGCCACGCATTGACATTGGCGCTCAGCCAGGCCGGTCAAGCGCGTCTCCACACTGTCCACACGGTCTGCCTGGGTGCTCGCTGCCAGCGCGAGCTTCTTCAGCGCCGTGGTGACCGTGATGGACAGCCCCTCCCGAGCCTGATTGCTGGCGGCCAGTTGCTGCTGGCACTGCTCAAGGTGCTTGCGAATCGCCCCTTCCTTCTGCACACGGGCCAGGGTAGTTGCCACGAGCTTTTTGTTCAGCGCCTCGATACTGGCCTGCAGTGCGTCATGCCCGGGGGCCTGCTGGGCCGACGCGTCCGCCTCATGGTGGGGCTCGTGCATCGTGTTTCCATTCGCCTCGGCAAGCGGAGTCAGGGTGCCGTGTTCATGTAGCTGGTTCATCAATCACTGTCCGGATACTGCGGTAAGGGGCGAGAAGCTATCAAAATGACATTGCTGGATCCACTGCTCAGTCGCGCAATTGACGGCTTTCGTCAGAACGTGCGCGTACACTTGCCTTCATGCCACTCGCAGGAGCCGCTTCATGCCCTACCCCATTGAAGAAAAACTGGTCATCGGCGTTGCCTCGAGTGCGCTGTTCGACCTCTCCGTCTCCGATGACATCTACCAGACCCAAGGTGTCGAGGCTTACCGCCAGCACCAGGAGCAAAACCTGGACGAGCCGTTCCCCAGTGGGGTGGCGCTCCCGTTCATTCGCCGCTTCCTGAGCATCAACAAGGCGTTCCCCGACCAGTTGCCGGTGGAAGTGGTGCTGCTCTCGCGCAACTCGCCGGAAACCGGCCTGCGGGTGTTCCGCTCCATCAGCCACTATCAGTTGGACATCACCCGCGCGGCATTCATGTCGGGCCGCTCGCCCTACGAATACATCCCGGCGTTCAATGCCTCGCTGTTCCTCAGCGCCAACGAGGAAGATGTGCAAAAGGCCATCGACGCCAACTACCCTGCCGGGCGTGTACTGCCTACGCGCATCTACGATGATGAAATAGACACTGAGCTGCGGGTGGCCTTCGACTTCGATGGCGTGATTGCCGACGACGAGGCAGAGCGTGTTTACAAGCGCAACGACAACCTGGACGACTTTCAGGAACACGAGCGCATGCACAAAGGCACCCCGCATTCGCCGGGGCCACTGGCAGACCTTTACCGCAAACTATCGCGGATACGCATGCTGGAGGACCGCAAGCTGGCCGAGGACCCGACGTACCAGCGGATTCTGCGCATTGCCATCGTCACGGCGCGCAACGCGCCTTCGCATGAGCGAGTAGTGACGACCTTGAAGGATTGGGGCGTATCCCCGGATGAGTGCTTTTTTCTAGGCGGTATGGATAAACCCAGGGTGTTGTCGATATTGAAGCCGCATGTGTTTTTCGACGACCAGCGCACGCACCTGCAATCGCCAGCGGGAAACCTGCCGATGGTGCATGTACCGTTTGGGGTGGCGAACAGCGTGCGCTCGCCTCAGGAACCCGACGTGAAGCAGGATCAACTGCCGATCAGCGCATCATCCTGCATGCCCTAAAGCGCAAACACCGGCGCTGTGCCACGCGCGGTTCGGGCGACCAAGGTGCGTGCGCCCGTGCCGGGTACGCGCTTGCAACCCGGCCGAGAGGGCGCGGTCCGTCGCGGGGTCAACTTAGCGCGGGCCGCCACCCTGATGGCCACCAAAACCACCGCCGTGGCCACCCCCACCATGACCACCGCCACCACCCGGCGGCATGAACATCCAGCAACCCGACAAGGCGGATACCAGCGCCGCCACCAAGGCTGCGCGCAAAAGGTTTTTCGACTTCATTGAAACGCTCCACAAGGCTAGATCTGCTGCCTGCCTTAGCGGATCGGGCAGCGACACGATTCTAGAGCTGCGGTGTGATGGCACGGGGAAACTTTGCATATCTTTACTGTCGACCCCGTGGCCGCAAACGCCGCGCAGGGACCACCAGAATGATCCTCCTTGACCCATGCCCACTCGCCGCCGCATGCTCGAACGCTTCCACCCACGCTCAAGGAACGATTGCATGAAGCTGGAAACGCTTGCCATCCATGCGGGCTTCAGCCCCGACCCGACCACCAAGGCGGTGGCCGTACCGATCTACCAAACCACCTCCTTCGCCTTCGACGACACCCAACACGGCGCCGACCTGTTTGACCTGAAGGTTGCCGGCAACATCTATTCGCGCATCATGAACCCCACCAACGACGTGCTCGAGCAGCGCATGGCCGCCCTGGAAGGCGGGGTTGGCGCGCTGGCCGTCGCCTCGGGCATGGCGGCTATCACCTACGCCATCCAGACCGTCGCCGAAGCCGGCGACAATATCGTCTCGGTGGCCAAGCTGTACGGCGGCACCTACAACCTGCTGGCGCACACACTGCCACGCATGGGAATCCACACCCGCTTCGCGGCCCATGACGATATCGCCGCCCTCGAAGCGCTGATCGACGCGCGTACCAAAGCGGTATTCTGCGAGTCCATCGGCAATCCCGCCGGCAATATCGTCGATATCGCTGCGCTGGCCGAGGCCGCCCACCGCCACGGGGTGCCGCTGATCGTCGACAATACCGTGGCCACCCCGGTGCTGTGCCGGCCGTTCGAGCACGGCGCCGATATCGTCGTGCACTCGCTGACCAAGTACATCGGCGGTCACGGCACCAGCATCGGCGGCATCGTCATCGACTCCGGCAAATTCCCCTGGGCCGAAAACAAGGAACGCTTCGCCCTGCTCAACACCCCCGACCCGTCCTACCACGGCGTCACCTACACCGAAGCTTTCGGGCCTGCCGCCTTCATCGGCCGCTGCCGTGTGGTGCCCTTGCGCAACACCGGCGCCGCGCTATCGCCGTTCAACGCCTTCCTGATCCTGCAAGGCCTGGAAACCCTGGCCCTGCGCATGGAGCGCCATACCGAGAACGCGCTAAAGGTCGCCCATTACCTGCAAGCCCACGAGCAAGTGGCCTGGGTGAAGTTCGCCGGGCTGCCCGACCACCCCGAACATGAACTGGCCCAGCGCTACACCGGCGGCAAGCCGGCGTCGATCCTGTCGTTCGGTATCAAGGGTGGCCAGGCGGCTGGCGCGCGCTTCATCGACGCATTGCAATTGGTGGTACGCCTGGTGAACATCGGCGACGCCAAGTCACTGGCCTGCCACCCCGCGTCCACTACTCACCGTCAGCTCAACGACGAGGAACTGGAGAAGGCCGGCGTGCCACGGGACATGGTGCGCCTGTCGATCGGCATCGAACACAGTGACGACATCATCGCCGACCTGGCCCAGGCCTTGGAGGCCAGCCGCGGCTGATTCCTCCGCGCCCTACCCAATGTCGAAGGCGGGCGCACCTTCATCAAGCGTGGATGCACCCGCAATGACCCTGTTTTACCTGAAACTCACCATCACCCCCCTGCTGATGTGGGCCATCTCCCTCGCCTCCCGGCGCTGGGGCGGCCTGCTAGGCGGATTGCTGTCCGGCCTGCCGATCACCTCGGCGCTGGTGATGACCTTCCTGTGCCTGGAACAGGGCACGGCCTTCGCCCTGGGCGCATTGCCCGGCGCACTGGGCGGCCTGGCGGCGGTGCAGGCCACCTACACCGTCTACCTGCTGGCCACGCGCACACTCGGCATCGCCGTGGCCGTACTGCTGGCGTTGCTGTTCTATGGCCTGGCCGCCTATGCCTTTACCCACTGGGGCAGCCTGTACCTGTCGATTGCAGTGGCGTTGGTGCTGATCGGCGTGCTGATCCGCGCCAGCGGCCGCGAGCCCAAACCTGATACCTTGGCCCGCCCCCGGCACCGGCACTGGGAAATCCCGTTGCGCATGGTATCTGCCACTTCCCTGCTGATGATCACCACCAGCCTGGCCAGTTGGCTGGGCCCGGCGACCAGCGGGATGCTGGCGCCGATTCCGGTGATTGCCTGGCCACTGGTGGTGTTCGCCCATGTGCAGGGCGGGCGAGCCGGGATGGCGGCGATGGTGCGGGGGAATGCGATCGGCGCGGTGGGGGTGATTGCGTTCTATCTGGTATTGGCGGGGCTGCTGGAAACGTGGGGCGTTGGCGTGACCATCGGGCTGGCCATGCTGTGCGCTGTGGTGCTGACCCTTGGGCTGGCCGCGGTGTTGCGGCGGCGTTGATAGGCCGTTGGGCTGCTGCGCAGCCCATCGCAGGCACGCCAGCGCCTGCAGGGACCGAGCGGACTGCTCGCACCTGCGGCCTTAGTCGAACGCCCCGTTCAACACCTCATAGATGATCCCGGTCGCCACGGCGACCAGAATCAGGTCTGCGCCCGCTTGCATCCACTCATACCCGTCGTAGTGAGGCAGCTGCCCCAACAGACGGCCATCCAGTTTCTTGGCGATACCAGGTGGCAGGGGCTTGCCGCGGGCCAGGTTCTTCTGAATGCCTGGAGGCAACGCCCGGCCCGAGCTCCAGTAGTTGCGGTGGCCACCGAGGATGCCGAGTACATCGCCACGGTCGATGGACGGGCCGCCGTGCCAGTCATTGCCGCCGGCGCTCTGCTTGTGGCCGCCCGAATTGCCCTGGCCCTGGCCCTGACCCTGGGCGTGCGGCGCCTGACCCTTGCCGTGCCCCTGACCTTGGCCCTGGCCTTTGCCATTACCCGGGTCGGCGAGCACCGGGCCAGAGGCCAAGGCCACCGCCAATGAGGTGACAATGGCTGTCATGATTGTTGATCTGGCCATGTGAGCATCCTTTGCGCGAGAGGTTGCCCCACACTATAGACGGTGCGCACGCCTGCTTCACTTGCAACAG
Organism: Pseudomonas sp. NBRC 111139; assembly: GCF_001753955.1. Taxonomy (NCBI): domain Bacteria; kingdom Pseudomonadati; phylum Pseudomonadota; class Gammaproteobacteria; order Pseudomonadales; family Pseudomonadaceae; genus Pseudomonas; species Pseudomonas sp. NBRC 111139. The sequence continues at coordinate 66,339 of NZ_BCBP01000020.1, read as the reverse complement.
CCTCAGCAGGGGTGGCTGACAAGGCAGGCACGCTTCGGCCACAATCGGTCGCCTGGTCCACGCTGGGAAGCACTGCATGCTCACTACCCTCGCCATCGGCAACTACCGCTCGATCAACCACCTGGTGCTGCCGCTGAGCCAACTCAACCTGGTGACCGGTGCCAACGGCAGCGGCAAATCCAACCTGTACAAGGCGCTGCGCCTGCTGGCCGAAACCGCACAGGGCGGTGTGGTCGAAGCCCTCGCCCGTGAAGGCGGGCTGGATTCGACCTGGTGGGCCGGCCCAGAAACCAGCGCACGAATGCGGCGCGGCGAAGTGCCCATCCAAGGCCAGCATCCGAGCGAAGCCAGGCGCCTGCGCCTGGGCTTTGCCACCGAAGACCTCGGTTTTGCCATCACCCTCGGCCTGCCAATTCCCCTGCCGTATCCGAGCGCGTTCATGCTCGACCCTGAAATAAAGTGCGAGGCCATCTGGGGCGCTGGCGCCTATCGCCCCTCTTCCTTGCTGGTCGAGCGCAAGAATGCCCTGGTGCGGGCCCGCGAGGGCAACCGCTGGGCAGTGCTCGATCAGCATGCTGACAGCGGCGAGAGCTTTTTCAACATCGTCGGCCGGCCACGCCAGGCACCGGAAATCGGTGACCTGCGCGCGTTCATCAACAGCTGGCGGTTTTACGATCACTTCCGGATTGACCGTGATGCGCCTTGCCGTCAACCCCAACTGGGCACTCGCTCGCCGGTACTGCATCACGACGGGCGCAACCTTGCCTCAGCATTGCAGACCATTATCGAAATTGGTGATGTGGAGGATCTGGTGGAAGCGCTGAATGACGCGTTTCCCGGCAGCCGTCTGGAGGTCAATGCGCCACCTGGCGGGCTGTTCAGTGTACGGCTGCACCAGCACGGTCTTTTGCGCCCGCTCGAGGGTGCTGAATTGTCGGACGGCACCCTGCGTTATCTTCTGCTGATGGCCGCCCTGCTCACACCACGGCCGCCATCGCTGATGGTGTTGAACGAACCGGAAACCAGTCTGCACGCGGACCTGCTCCCGGCCTTGGCGCGGCTGATCATTCGTGCATCACGCCGTAGCCAGGTTTGGGTGGTATCGCACAGTGCGCCATTAATCTACGCGCTGGCAGCCTGTGACGGGTGCAATGTGCTAGAGCTGGAAAAAATACAAGGGCAAACCCAGCTGCGGGGGGTTGGGTTGCTGGATGAGCCGCTGTGGCGCTGGGCTGACTGAATTCAAGGACGGCACAAGCCCGGCATGACTAACCGGCCCCGGTAATCTCGTCCATGAACTGGGTAAGAAAGGTTTCAAGCCGGGTATGACGCTCGGCAGCAAGGCGAGCCCCTTCTTGGGTTTTAAAGCCCGAGGCGAGCTTGAGCAGTTTGGTCTGGAAGTGCTCGATGGCATACGCCCCGTCCTGGTACGCCCTCTGCTGCGCGAAAGGATTCTCGACGTCATAGAGCGCCGACCCCATTCGCCCGGCGACGTAAAAACACCGGGCAATACCCACCGCGCCTATGGCGTCAAGCCGGTCACTGTCCTGAAGGATGCAGGCCTCACGTGTCAGCGGTTCGAACCCCGCCGAGTAACTGTGCGTTTTGATCGCATGCACTACCTGCTCAACACGCACACTCGGCCAGCCCATCTCAGCAAGGACTGATGCAGCCTTGTTCGCCGACAACGTCGAGGCCTGCCCACGTAACGGCGAATGCTTTTCCACCGCCACACAGTCGTGCAGCACCGTCGCCGCAAGCAAGATTTCAAGGTCGCCACCTTCTACCCGCTGGATCCGGTGCGCATTGACCCACACGCGATGAATATGGGCCAAGTCGTGGGAGCCATCACTCTGGTCGGGCGGCAGATACTTCAGCAAGTCAGTGGCAAGAGACTGATAAGGGGCAAACGCTTCGCGGGTCATCTTCGGTAGGTTCCATTTCCGGTGAATGCGCGGGTTCACGGGCGCCGTCCGGACACTGCCTGGGCAAGTACCGAGAGCCTGCATGTCGGTTTCAAAGCCTGTACAGCACTGGCAGGAGCAGCCTTGTGTTGCGATGGGGATATTACTGCCAAAGTAGATCCTCAGCCCTATCAGCACCTTGCTACTAAGTATTTCCGTCAACAACACGTTTGTTACTGGGAGCACTTGTATTCGATCAGCAAGGAGTCAATGGATGTCCGCTCGCTTTTCCTCCCCCGCCACCCGTATTCGCCAAACCGCGCTAGCGGTCAGCTTCGCGGGCTCGCTGCTGGGCACTGCACATGCCTGGGCCGAGCCTGTGGGTTACAGCATCCCGGCAGGGTCATTGGCTCACGCACTCGACCAGTTTGCCGACGCCAGCGGGGCAGTCATCAGTTTCAGCCATGAAGCAGTCGCAGGCTTGCACAGCAAAGGGCTGAACGGCAATTACGCGCTGCATCAGGCGTTGGCAGAACTGCTGCAAGGCAGTGGCTTGCAGGTGCAGGCAGCGGGCGACAAGCACTTCATGCTGGTCAGCGCTGAGCAGGATGGCGCCATGGAGCTTGCGGCAACCACCGTCTCCAGCATGGCCCTGGGTGCCACCACCGAAGGCACCGGCAGCTACACCACCGGCTCGGTCAATACCGCAACCGGGCTGCGGCTGTCTGCACGCGAGACACCCCAATCGGTCAGCGTGGTCACCCGCCAGCAGATTGAAGACCAGAACCTGAACGATGTTGCCCAGGTGCTTGAACAGACACCAGGCGTGGTCGTTGACAGCATGGGGCCCGCCGGAAGCGACGCCAACCATATCTACGTGCGCGGCTTCGAGGTCGGCAGCATCCAGGTGGACGGCATCAACCGCCCCGATACCTTTGGCTTCAGGGACGACCTCTCCGACATGGTGTCCTATGACCGGGTAGAGGTAGTGCGCGGTGCCACGGGCCTGATGTCCGGCACTGGCGACCCGGGCGCCACCGTCAACCTGATCCGCAAGAAGCCGACCCTGGAAACACAACGCAAGCTGACCTTGAAAGCGGGCTCGTGGGACAACTACCGCACCGAGCTGGACGTTTCTGGCAAGTTGACGCAAAGCGGCAATGTTCGCGGGCGCTTTGTCGCCTCCAATACCGACAGCCAGAGCTACGTCGACCGCCAATCGCTGGAGCGGCAGGTGGCCTATGGGGTGCTGGAGTGGGACATCACCGACAGCACGATGCTGACAGCAGGTGCGGAATATCAGGAGATGGACAACGACGGGGCAGGCAACCACGGTTTCCCGATGTTCAATTCAGATGGCAGTCACTTCAGCCCCTCCCGTACGTTCAACTCGGCTTCGGACTGGAGCTATCACAAGCGTCGCACCAAGACGGTATTCACTACGCTGGAGCATCAACTGGACAACGGCTGGCAATTGAAACTGAATGCCGAACACAGCCGTCGCAGCTATGACGACGCCTTCGCCACCGCGGCCAGCGGCACCGTCAAGCCCGATGGCAGTGGCATCAGCACCTGGACGGGGCGTTGGGCCGGCGAGCCCCGGCAGACCTCGTTCGACCTGTCGGCGTCGGGCCCGTTCGCGCTGTTGTCCCGCGAGCACCAGGCCTACGTCGGGGCCAGTCACTACCGCGCCTACTACCGCAACGACGGTTACCCACTGTGGACGATCCAGACCATCGACAACATTTACACCTGGGACGGTTCGCTGGCGATACCAGACGCCATCCATGCCAAGTCCTCGGAAGACGCGCTGGATGAAACCCAGGACGGCCTGGTGGCTTCGGTACGCTGGAGCCTGGCCGATGACCTGTCGCTGATTACCGGGGCGCGGCTGATCGACTGGAAACGCGACGAAACCTCTACCACCCTGTCGTCCGGCGCGACAAGCCGCACCTCGCGTAGCGAAACCGGGGTCGTCACGCCCTACCTTGGCCTGGTGTATGACCTCAACGAGCACTGGTCGGCCTATGCCAGTTACACCACCATTTTCAAACCGCAGAGCAACAAGGATATCAACGGGACCTACCTGGACCCGCTGGAAGGTGTTAACTACGAGCTCGGTCTGAAGAGTGAGTTCTGGGACCAGCGCCTGACCGCGGCTTTCAGCGTTTTCGAGGTGCACCAGGACAACCTGGCGGTAGCCGACGGAAGCAACCTGGCGCCAGACGGCAACCAGGCCTACCGTGCCGAATCGGGTACCAAGACACGTGGTTTCGAGATGGAAATGGCGGGCGAGATTTTGCCTGATTGGCAGGTCTCGGCCAGCTACACCTATGCGGTGAGCAAGGATTCGGATGGCGACCGCCTGAACACTGAAATACCGCGAGACACCTTGAAACTGTTCACCAGCTACCGCCTGCCGACCCTGCCACAGTTGAAGGTAGGGGGTGGTGTGCGCTGGCAGGGTACCGAATATTACAAGAGCGCCGGGCCCAACAACGAAACGTTCACCCAGGCCCCCTACAGCGTGGTCGACCTGATGGCTCAATATGCCTTCACGCCGCAGACCAGCGTTTCACTGAACCTCAACAACGTGTTGGACAAAACCTACTACACGGCGATTGGCGCCCGCGGCTGGTATGGCAGCCCACGCAGCGCCACGGCCACGTTGGTGTACGCGTTCTGACCCGCCAAGGCGACGCCTGATGGCCCCTGAGTTCGCAGATCAGAACACCGACCATCCGATCCGCGAACTGAGCAGCTCAAGCGCCGCCATCCCGGCCAGGGAGTTGCCCGCCGCATTCAGCTCTGGCGACCACACGCATACGGTAAATTGCCCCGGTACGATCGCCACGATCCCGCCACCCACGCCACTCTTGCCAGGCAAACCCACCCTGAAGGCGAAATTCCCCGCCTCGTCATACAGCCCGCTGGTGGCCATGATCGAGTTCACTTGTTGGGTCTGGCGCCGCGTCAGGATCTGCTCACCGCTGTGCTTGCAGAACCCATCATTGGCCAGGAAGCAGAATGCCCGCGCCAGGTCCAGGCAGTCCATTTGCAGTGCGCAGTAACTGAAGTAACTGCGCAGCACCGTCTCGACCTCGTTATGGAAGTTGCCAAATGACTGCATCAGGTACGCCATGGCAGCGTTGCGCGCGCGAAACTGATATTCCGAATCAGCGACCCGGGTATTGATCGAGATGTGGGGGTTGCCTGAAAGCCGTCGGACAAAATCGCGCATCGACAACGTGGGGGCAGCGAAGCGCGACTGATTGATATCGCAGATCACCAATGCCCCTGCATTGATGAACGGGTTACGCGGCCGCCCGCGCTCGAACTCCAGCTGTACCAACGAGTTGAACGGCTGCCCCGAAGGCTCATGCCCCAGCCGCTCCCAAATGGCTTCACCCGAATGGCCAATGGCCTGAACCAGGCTGAACACCTTGGAAATGCTCTGCACCGAGAACGGCACCCGCGCGTCGCCTGCGCAGTGGTAACTGCCATCGTTGCCATAGACAGCGATGCCCAGCTGGTTCGCCGGCACGTCCGCCAGCGCGGGAATGTAGTCAGCGACTTTGCCCTTGCCGATCAAGGGACGTACTTCTTCGAGAATCTCGTTCAACAGCGTTTGCATGGAAGGCCCTGTATCAATCCCCAGACGACGGCGAGGGGCAGTCTTCTTGACGAAGACTGAGCGGGAGAGATCACACATTCAGAAACAAATCACCGTCAGCGTCTTCATCACCCGGAAGCCTGACGACGCCAGCAGCGCATCAGGTCTTTTACAGGGCAACAGCTTGCTGCCGAGCGGCACAGCTTGACGCGACATTAGCGCCACGACGTCTGCGATAAAAAAATTGGATATCTCATTAAAGAAATCCCGCAGGCGCTGCCCTGGACCATGGGATTACAGTCCGCCCCACGCCGTCGTCCGGCGGGGTGGTTGCTGCTGGGCCATTACGCGTTCGAAGCCTTACCGGAACCCGGCGCAATTCACACCAATACAAGAACAAAGGTGACCACGCATGCTTAAGCCTCCTGTCGATGCCCCTATCGATGTCAAAGACTGGATCGATAACCGCCCCATTGCTGCCTACCAGTGGCTGATCCTGTCGCTGTGCTTCCTGATCGTGCTGTTCGATGGCTTCGATGTCGCCGTCATGGGTTTCATCGCGCCTTCGCTGATGCAGGACTGGGGCCTGTCGCGCGCCGCCTTTGGCCCGGTGATGAGTGCCGGCATGGTCGGCCTTGCCATCGGCGCACTGACCGCCGGCCCGTACGCCGACCGGTTGGGCCGCAAGAAAGTGCTGCTGATCGCGGTCAGCGGTTTCAGCCTGCTGAGCCTGGCCTGCGCCTTCGCCCGCAACCCCTATGAACTGGCTGTGTTACGGCTGCTGACCGGCATTGCCCTGGGTGCGGCCATGCCCAACTGCACCACCCTGCTTGCCGAATACCTGCCCACACGCAACCGCTCGCTGATGATCACCATCATGTTCACCGGCTTCAACATGGGCTCGGGCCTGGGCGGCTTTCTGTCCGCCTGGCTGATCCCTCATCACGGCTGGAAGTCGGTACTGCTGGCCGGTGGCCTGCTGCCATTGGCTTTGCTGCCCCTGCTGTGGTGGCTGCTGCCAGAGTCCGCCCGCTTCCTGGCTGCACGCCAGGCACCGGCCAGCCAGATTGCGGCAGCCTTGGCCAAGCTCGGCGGCCGCTTCGCTGCCGGCACCCGCTTCATCGTCAGTGAGCCAACCACGCAGCACAAGGCACCGGCCCGGCAGCTGTTCAGCGAGCGCTACCGGTTGGGCACCCTGGCCCTGTGGCTGACCTATTTCATGGGCCTGCTGGTGATCTACCTGACCATGGGCTGGTTGCCGACCCTGCTGCGTGATGGCGGGCTGTCCATCGAGCGCGCCGCCACCATTACCGGCCTGTTCCAGATTGGCGGCGCAGTGGGCGCAATCGTGGTCGGCTGGATCATGGACCGACGCAACCCCAACCGGGTCATCGCCATCGCCTACGCCCTCGGCGGCCTGTGCATCGTCTCACTGGGCGCCCTGAGCCTGGAGTCGAGCCTGCTGGTGGTGGGCGTGGCGGCTGCCGGGTTCTGCATGAGCGGTGCGCAGACCGGCCTGAACGCCTTCGCCCCTGGCTACTACCCGACCGAGTTCCGCGCCACAGGTGTAAGCTGGATGCTCGGTATCGGGCGCTTCGGGGCCATTTTCGGCTCCCTCATCGGTGGTGCCGTGCTCAGCCTGGGGCTGGGCCTGCCGCTGCTGTTCACCCTCCTCGGCCTGCCGGCATTCGCCGCCGCCCTGGCGATCCTGGCCAACGGCCACGCCCGGCTGCGCGCGACCCCCGCAGTAACCGCGCCGTAACCTGTAACAGAGGACTTTCGCATGGCTCGTATCATTGGTGGCCTGGCCGTCTCCCACACCCCAACCATCGGCTTCGCAGTCGACCACGACAAACAGGAAGAAGCCGCCTGGGCGCCGATCTTCGAAAGCTTCGAGCCGATCCGCACGTGGCTGCAGCAGCGCCAGCCGGACGTACTCTTCTATATCTTCAACGACCACATCACCTCGTTCTTCTTTGACCATTACAGCGCCTTCACCCTGGGCGTAGACGAGCAGTATGGCGTGGCCGATGAAGGGGGCAATCCGCGGGACCTGCCGCCAGTGGGCGGCCACGCAGCGCTGTCGCGGCACATCGGCCAGAGCCTGATGGCCGATGAGTTCGACATGAGCTTTTTCCGCGACAAGCCGCTGGACCACGGCTTCTTCTCGCCCATGTCGGCGCTGCTGCCCTGCGATGAAAGCTGGCCCGTACAGATCGTGCCGCTGCAGGTCGGCGTACTGCAGCTGCCGATCCCCACGGCCCGGCGCTGCTACAAACTGGGCCAGGCATTGCGCCGCGCCATCGAGAGCTACCCCGAAGACCTCAAGGTGGCGATCGTCGCCACCGGCGGGGTGTCACACCAGGTGCATGGCGAGCGTTGCGGCTTCAACAACCCGGAGTGGGACGCGCAGTTCCTTGACCTGCTGGTGAACGACCCACAGCGCCTTACCGAGATGACACTGGCCGAGTACGCCACGCTCGGCGGCATGGAAGGTGCCGAGGTGATCACCTGGCTGATCATGCGTGGCGCGTTGTCTGCCAACGTTGAGCGCAAGCACCAAAGCTACTACCTGCCGTCGATGACCGGCATTGCCACCCTGCTGCTGGAAAACCGCGACCAGGCACTGCCGGCACCGGTCAACGAACGCCACCGCCAGCACATGCAGCATCAGCTGGCAGGGGCTGAGCAGCTTGAGGGCACCTATCCCTACACCTTGGAGCGCAGTGCCAAAGGCTACCGCCTGAACAAGTTCTTGCATCGCATGATCGAGCCGCAGTGGCGCCAGCGCTTCCTGAGCGAACCCGAAGCGCTGTACCGCGAGGCAGGCCTGAGCGAAGAGGAAAGCGACCTGCTGCGCCGCCGCGACTGGCGCGGGCTGATCCACTACGGGGTGATCTTCTTCGTGCTGGAGAAGCTAGGCGCCGTACTGGGTGTGTCCAACCTGGACATTTACGCCGCCATGCGCGGGCAGAGCATCGAAGACTTCATGAAGACCCGTAACCAGCAGGTTCGCTACTCGGTGGCCGGCAAAGCACCCAACTGACCGATGCAACCCGCTTGATCGTGTGACGGCGCGTCCCGCGCCGCCACCCCCACCGCTCCCTGATTCAACCTGCCCAGCGCCGATGCGCCGCTGGCAGGCAGCGCTTTGCCCATCCCTGGAGAATAAAAATAATGAAATGCCGCACCCTGTACCCGCTCGTCCCCACATTCGCACTGGCAGCCAGCCTGCCACTGCAAGCCCTGGCCGAAGGCTTCGTCGACGATGCCAAGGCAAGCCTGACGTTGCGTAACTTCTACATGAACCGCGACTACACGGGCACGGCAAGCCAAGGCAAAGCCGAGGAATGGACGCAAAGTTTCATCCTCGACTTCAAGTCCGGCTTCACCCCCGGCGTGGTCGGTTTCGGCGTTGACGTGCTGGGCCTTTACAGCATCAAACTTGATGGCGGCAAGGGCACCGCCGGCACGCAGTTGCTGCCTGTTCATGACGACGGGCGCCCGGCGGACGACTTTGGCCGCACGGCGCTGGCGGGCAAGATGCGGGTGTCCAAGACGGAACTCAAAGTCGGCGAGTGGTCACCTACCCTGCCCATCCTGCGCGCCGATGACGGCCGCTCGCTGCCACAAACCTTGCAGGGCGCGCAGGTCACCTCCAACGAGCTGGCCGGCCTGAGCCTGTATGGCGGCCAGTTCCGCCAGAACAGCCCGCGCAACGACGCCAGCATGCAGGACATGAGCCTGTTCACGCGCACAGCCTTCACCTCGGACCGCTTCAACTTCGCCGGCGGTGAATACCGCTTCAACCAGGAGCGCACCCTGGTCGGCGCCTGGTATGCCCAGCTGGAAGACATCTACCAGCAGCGCTACTTCCAGGTGCAGCATCAACAGCCGCTGGGCAACTGGGTACTGGGCGCCAACCTGGGCTATTTCTGGGGCAAGGATGACGGTGGCGCCAAGGCAGGCGAACTGGACAACCGCACCGCTTCGGGCCTGTTCTCGGCGAAGCTGGGTGGCAACACGTTCTACGTCGGCTTGCAGAAGGTCATGGGCGATGATGAATGGTTCCGGGTCAACGGCACCAGCGGCGGCACGCTGGCCAACGACGCCTTCGGCTCCAGCTACGAAAGCGCCCGCGAGCGCTCCTGGCAGGTGCGCCACGACTTCAACTTCGTGGTGCTTGGCATACCCGGCCTGACCCTGATGAACCGCTATATCCACGGCGACAACGTGCACAACGCCAGCACCCAGGACGGCACTGAGTGGGGCCGCGAAAGCGAGCTGGCCTATGTGATCCAGTCTGGGCCGTTGAAGGCCCTGAACCTCAAGTGGCGCAACTCCAGCCAGCGCCGGGACTGGGGCAGCACCAACAGTTTCGATGAGAACAGGCTGATCGTCAGCTACCCGCTGAGCCTGCTTTGAGGCCCCTCCCGAGCTTATGCCTGCTCGGTGATAACCTGGCGGATACAGGCCATCAGCGCGACTGCCGCCGGTGACTGCAGGCAGCCACTGCGCTGCATGAGGCCGATGGCGCGGGCAGTGCCGGGCAGTGCCAGCGGCAGGCGTTGCAGTTCGCCGCTGGCAATCTCGTAAGCCAACTGGTGCGCAGACACCGCCGCCAGCATGTCCGAACGCACCAGCAGGCCACGGATAACCGCCAGATCAGCGCTTTCCACCACCGGCCACGGCGCTGTCAGGCCCGCGGCGGCGAAGCAGTTGTCGAGCAGCTGGCGGGCCGGCGAACCGGCCCGCGGCAACACCCAGCGCGCCTGGTGCACGCCCTTGAGCGTCAGGTGAGTGCGCAACAGCGGGTGCCCCCGACGGGCCAGCACCACCATTTCCTCGTTGATGAGCGGCTCGCCCACCAGGTCGCTGGCATAGTCGTGAGGCCGCAACGCGCCCAAGACGAAATCCACATCCCCTACCCGCAGCTCGGTTGCCAGCAGGTCGAACGGGCTTTCGTTGGTCACCACCCGAACCTGTGGGTGCTGGGCCGTGAAGCGTAAAATGGCATCCGGCAGAATGCGCGAGCGGCCCAACGGCAACGCGCCGACATGCACCACCCCGCGCAGGGTGCCTTGCATCGCGCTCAGGTCACTGTCCAGCAGGCGCAACTCGTTCAGCGCCCGGCGGATGGGGAACAGAATGTCCCGGCTGGCCACAGTGGGCTGCAGGCCGCGCGACGTGCGCACGAACAAGGGCTGTCCGCAGCCGCCTTCGAGCACTTTCAAGGCCGCACTGACCGCCGGCTGGCTAAGGCCGAAGTGCCGCGCCACGGTTTGCATGTGCCGTGTTTCACAGAGCTTCACGAACACCTGCAGGCGCCGCGCCTGAAACAGGTAGAGGGGCTCGCCCTGCGCGGTGCCCAGCAAACTCGGCACGCCGTCCAGTTCCGCCAGCACGCGCTGTGCACGCGGCAGCAGGCACTCGCCATAGTCGGTCAGGCGCATGCCATTGGCATGGCGCTCGAACAGGGGCACGGCAAAGCGCGCCTCCAGCTCGGCGATGGCGCGGGTGACCACGGACTGAGCACGGAACAGTACCTCCGTCGCACGCGAAACGCTGCCCAGCTCGGCTACCCGGATGAACGCGCGCACTTGCATCAGGTTGGGCAGTTCGACATCGATCATAAGGGCTCCCGGCGCTCGGCTCGTGATTGCGGCGACTATGCCTCTACCCCGCTTGCCCGGCAATAAATAAAACGCATAGCCGCTGCAAATGAACGCATTAGTGCCCTGCACAGGCCAATGACATCCTGCGCCCACCCCCACTGCAGGAGCCAACGAACCATGAATACCCCACAAAAATCCGCCCTGGTGGTCAGCGCACATTCGGCCGACTTTGTCTGGCGTGCCGGTGGCGCCATTGCGCTGCACGCTGAGCAAGGCTATGCCATGCACGTGGTCTGCCTGTCTTTCGGTGAGCGTGGTGAGTCTGCCAAGCTGTGGCGCAAGGGTGAGATGACCGAAGCCAAGGTCAAGGACGCTCGCCGTGAAGAGGCCATGGCGGCGGCCGAAATCCTCGGTGCCAGCGTGGAGTTCTTCGACATCGGCGACTACCCGATGCGCGCCGACAAGGACACCCTGTTCCGCCTGGCCGATGTGTATCGCCGGGTACAACCGGAGTTCGTACTTAGCCACTCCCTCAAAGACCCTTACAACTACGACCACCCGCTGGCCATGCACCTGGCCCAGGAAGCCCGCATTATCGCGCAGGCTGAAGGCTACAAGCCGGGCGAGAAGATCGTTGGCGCACCGCCGGTGTACGCCTTTGAGCCGCACCAGCCCGAGCAGTGCGAATGGCGCCCGGACACGTTCCTGGACATCACCCCGGTGTGGGACAAAAAGTATGCCGCCATCCAGTGCATGGCCGGCCAGGAACACCTCTGGGAGTACTACACCCGCGTGGCGCTGCAGCGCGGCGTGCAAGCCAAGCGTAACGTGGGCATCACCAGTGCACGCAACATCGTCTACGCCGAAGGCCTGCAGAGCGTGTTCCCACGCGTGACGGAGAACCTGGCATGAGCGGGCTGATCGGCAAGACCGGCATCGTCGTGCGTAATATCCCACGCATTGAGCCACACATCATCGATGCCCTGGGCCGGCTGGGTGTCGCCACGGTGCATGAGGCCCAAGGTCGCAAGGGGCTGCTCAATACTGCCGTGCGCCCCCTCCAGCAAGGTGTGGCGGTGGCCGGCAGCGCGGTAACCGTGCTGGTGGCCCCAGGCGACAACTGGATGTTCCATGTTGCCGTGGAGCAGTGCCGCCCAGGCGACGTACTGGTGGTGGCGCCCAGCTCGCCGTGCAGCGATGGCTATTTCGGCGACCTGCTGGCAACCTCGCTCCAGGCCCGCGGCGTGCGCGGCCTGGTGATCGATGCGGGCGTGCGCGACAGCCAGACACTGCGCGACATGGGCTTTGCCGTGTGGTCCCGCGCCATCAATGCCCAAGGCACAGTGAAGGAAGTGCTGGGTTCGGTGAACCTGCCGCTGCTGTGTGCCGGGCAGCTCGTCCATGCCGGTGACATCGTGGTGGCCGATGACGACGGCGTTGTGGTGGTGCGCCATGGCGAAGCCCAGGCGGTACTCGAAGCCGCCACCCAGCGCGCCGACCTGGAAGAACGCAAACGCCTGCGCCTGGCCGCCGGCGAGCTTGGCCTGGACATCTACGAGATGCGCCCGCGCCTGGCGGCTAAGGGCCTGCGTTATGTCGACCACCTCACCGACCTGGAAGGCTGAACATGGGCCAGACCCGCATACCCTGCCTGCTGATGCGCGGCGGCACCTCCAAGGGCGCCTATTTTCTGCATGACGACCTGCCCGCCCCTGGCCCGCTACGTGACCGGGTGCTGCTGGCGGTGATGGGCTCGCCCGATGCCCGGCAGATTGACGGCATCGGCGGCGCCGACTCGCTCACCAGCAAAGTCGCCATCATCCGCGCTTCGCCGCGCGATGACGCCGACGTGGACTACCTGTTCGCTCAGGTGGTCGTGGACGAGGCGCGGGTGGACTATGGGCAAAACTGCGGCAACATTCTGGCCGGCGTAGGGCCGTTCGCCCTCGAGCGCGGCCTGGTGGCCGCCAGCGGCGCGAGCACACCGGTGCGCATCTTCATGGAAAACACCGGGCAGATCGCCGTCGCCCAGGTGCCGACCGCCGATGGCCAGGTGGAGTATGCCGGCGATACCCGTATTGATGGGGTGCCGGGTCGTGCGGCGGCGCTGGTGGTCACGTTTGCCGACGTGGCCGGCGCCAGCTGCGGAGCCCTGTTGCCCACCGGCAACAGCCGCGACTGTGTCGATGGCCTGGAAGTGACCTGCATCGACAACGGCATGCCGGTGGTACTGCTGCGTGCCGAGGACCTTGGCGTGACCGGCTACGAGCCGTGCGACACGCTGGAGGCCGACAGCGCCCTGAAAACACGCCTGGAAGCCATCCGCCTGCAACTGGGCCCACGCATGAACCTGGGTGATGTCAGCCAGCGCAATGTGCCAAAAATGTGCCTGCTGTCAGCACCGCGCAACGGCGGCACGGTCAATACGCGCTCATTCATCCCTCACCGCTGCCATGCGTCCATCGGGGTGTTTGGTGCGGTGAGTGTTGCCACGGCCTGCTTGATTGAGGGGTCGGTTGCACAGGGCCTTGCCAGCGCGTCCGGCGGTGATCGTCAGCGTTTGGCGGTGGAGCATCCGAGTGGGGAATTTACGGTGGAAATCAGCCTGGAACATGGCGTGATCAAGGGGTGCGGGTTGGTGAGGACGGCGCGTTTGCTGTTTGACGGGGTTGTGTGCATCGGGCGAGATATTTGGGGTGGGCCGCAGAAGTGACTCATCAATGGTCGCTTGGGGTTTCAAAAATGAATGGACACCGCAAGTGCACTGACCAGCAAACAGAGGCTCGCTACAGCAGTCAGATGCACGCGCATCGGCAGATACCACCCCGGCATCGCTTGCGCCAGTTTGCGATCCTGCCAAAGATGGCCGACAAAACCAAAGGTCAACACCAGACACCCCAATGGCACAGGCAGCAACGTGCCAACCCAAGCGATCAGGGCCGGTACAACGCTCCACACCAGTCGCTCTTGACGCTGCTTTGCGGGCAAACCCTGCAACGTCATGGCAAACCCCCAGTGCAGGGCACCGACGAAGCTCAATATCACCGCGCCATAGCCAACCATCATCATCGAGAAAAACGCTCGATACTCAGCCCAAAAAAGGATGAGCAGCGTCAAACCAATAAACGGCAGCAGACCGCCGTAACCCAGGACAGCGAAGCGGCTTGGAGATAACGCAGTAGCATCGGTATTCATCTGGGCGCCCCTTCGCGACGGTTCAGGACCGGACGTCAACTGTGTCGTCCAATGAGGTTAAGGAATTCGTGCCGCGTAGAGGGGTCGTCGCGAAATTCACCTAACATCACGGATGTCATCATCACCGAGTTCTGCTTCTCTACACCGCGCATCATCATGCACATATGCTTGGCTTCGATCACGACCGCTACCCCTGCGGCATCCGTGACTTCCTGCACGGCATACGCAATTTGCCGCGTGAGGTTTTCCTGTATCTGTAAACGACGGGCGAACATATCCACCACGCGTGCAACCTTGGAAAGCCCTAGCACGCGCCCTGTTGGCAGGTACGCGACATGCGCCTTGCCAATGAATGGCAACATGTGGTGTTCGCACAATGAGTAGAGTTCGATGTCCCGCACCACAATCATTTCATCGTTTTCACTCTCGAACAGAGCACCGTTCACGACCTCGTGAAGATTCTGTGCATACCCGTTGCACAAGTACTGCATCGCTTTGGCCGCACGCTGGGGGGTGTCCAGAAGCCCTTCGCGCTGCGGGTTTTCACCAATACCGACCAGGATTTCATGGTAGTGCTCGGCTAACGAATGTGACATTTGGACTCCTCACCGCTACAACGGTGCCCGCCATCGGGATGTGGTAGCCAGGCCAAGTGTGGCCTCAATCGACAGAACAGCCTGTAAAGCACCGAAAACAGGGGACGTAACGGACGCCAAGCCAGTGGCGCGACCCACAGGCCCACATCGGCAGCACGCCAACTCCACAAGGTGGCGTCCAAGCCTGTAACCCACTGCCCGCTCGCGAACCTTCCATGCAGGCATGACCTCAGTTGCTCAACCGTCAAGCCCAACGCCCCTGCATCGAAATCATCAGCACTGATGTCAACCAGGATGAGCTTTCCCCCGGTCGATTGCCTGCGCAGGAAGGCTATCTCCCGAGCGCACAACGGGCAGGCGCCGTCAAAGTACAGGGTGAAGGGCCACTTACAATACATGTACAACCTCTCATGCTTGTACAGATTTTTGTATAAGTTAGCTGAAACCAGGAAATTCGCAATGGGGGGGGCTGGGAGGTGTTCGCCGGTGGGTTTGTGTTGCCGGTGAGATCGAGCGCCGCCAAACCTCCCATGGCGGACACCTTCCACTCAAGGCCGCATGAGCGGCTCGATCCCGATCCATTTCTTAACGGGGTGATAGCAGAGCTTCAGCGGCGGAATCTGCACCTTGCGGCCCTGCACATCCAGTGCCCCCAGATGAATCGTCCACTTGGAGTCCGCCTCGAACTTGTCCGTCTGAAAGATCACATAAGCCGAGCCATAGCGCTTGTTGTTGGTCATCCTGGGAATCATCCGGTGCACTTCATCGCTGTTGATGTCGTATGGCGATGGCCGGGCGGTCTTCTCATTCACCAACGGAAAGTCGTAGGTCTCGTTGATGCCCAAGTACACCTCGGGCCGCGCATTCAGGCGCGAGCCGTCTTCAAAGGTGATGTAAGCCTGACGGCTGTCGTACAGCACCGGTATCGGCGGCTCGCCACGCTTGGAATCGGTCGACGGGCGTTGGCGGTCTTTGTTGTAGGCGATCATTTGCACAAAGAATTCCTGCCGCGAGTACTTCTCGCCCGGGTACTGCACGTACAGGCTTTGCTCATGGCGCTTTTCGCCCCATAGGGCGGCGTGGTCGTAGAGGTAGGTTTCCAGGTAGAGGGTGGCCTCCCCCTGCGGGCCTGGCACTTTGAACTGGAACTCGGATTCGCAAAGGTCCGCGTAGGCGGCGCGTTCGCGTTTCCAGGGGACGCAGGCGGTCAACGAAGCTGCGGCCAGCAGCAGCATGAGAGAGAGTGTGCGTTGCAGGTTATTCATGACCGGCCCTGGTCCAGATGCGAATGGATCAGTTTCGAGGGCTGGGTCGCGCAAGTCCATACTGACCCATTGCCATTATCGCGATAAAGACAGCACACCTTGCAACCGCTCTGGATGTGACCACCACGCCGCAACCGGATTTGCTAAGATCGCGGCCTTTCCGCTGGGTGAACTGCATGTTCACCCGAGCCATTTGCAGCCTGCTGGAAGACCCGATGAACAAACTGATCCTGCCTTTCGCCATCTTCGTTAGCGTCATCATCACAGGGAAGATCGCCGAGCATTACGGCCTGGAGGGCAGCTGGAAAGTCGGCCTGCTGTGCCTCGTTGCAGCTGCCGTCCAGATCGCGGTTACCCGCTTTCAGCGCCACCAGCGGCACAAAGCCGAGCTTTAAAGGGCGCGGGGCCCTCTGGATGATCACGTTATGGGGACCTTTCTTTCACCCAATTTTCACAGTGGCTTGGGCAGGATGAAGCTATCCCTACGTGATAGTACTTAGCCCGCCTCGGCGGGCTTTCTTTTGCCCGCATGTTTCCTATCGACGTTTTGAGGAACGGGAGCGGGTCGAAAAATCAGAAATTACCCCTTCCTTGTAGGCCATTTCCCAAAGATACTCCTCGCGCCTGATTTTCGTTGCACATGGAAATAGTCAGCCCTAGTCTCGGCCTGTCGCCACCCATTGGCGGCACGGTTTTGACAGACCGTGGTTCACTGAGAGCATGTGCAATGCCAGTTATGGCAGCTGTGCGTGGGGCACCTTCGTGTGCGCCGGGATTCTCAGTGCCCCCGGTCTGTCAACCCACAAACAGCTGCCACCCTTCCGTTTGACAGCGGTACTGCGGCAGCCCTGTAAGGCACTGAGAGGGTTTATGCTGAAAATAGTACCTGATCCACCCCACAACGTTCTTTCCTTGGAAGACACCCTGATTCAGGCTACGGACTACGCGTTATGCGCGGCGACCGTCGTGCATCAGGCAATGCTGCTGCAGCCCAAGTCCCCCGCGTCGATTTTGATGATGACCTCGATGCATGAACTGGAGACCTTGAGAGCTTTGCTCGAGTCCGCAATAGCCCAAGTGCAGATGCCCAGTGAGCCTCGGACTATGCATTGACGTGTCGCTGATGTACTGCCTGGGCCGGCCTCTTCGCGGATACCCCCTCCCAGGCACTCCCTCAGCCTTGAAGACTGCCGTGCTCCCGTAGGAGCGGGTTCACCCGCGAATAGGCCCGTACAGGCTGAAGCAATCTTGGGGAAACTGAACAATGTCCACAGAAGAAACCAAATTCACCGTCGGCAAAACCACCTTCTACCAAGGTGAAAACCAGACCCATCCCCTCTTCCGCATCGAAGCCGGCATCCCCTGCCAAAGCGCCCGTGAACAGGCGTCCGAGCTGATGGGCTATGCACGGGACATGACTCTGGATGGATTGATGGAAGATAAACCTCAGTTGATCTGGGCTTCGCACTACCTTTGCGCGTTGGCCAAGGCACTGATGGATGATGCTGAACTGGGCATGATGCGCTGAATGACTCATCATTGACTGGGTGCCTTCAAGACCTATGCGACTCCCGGTTTTGAAGGCGACTCAGCGACCTAACCCCTGCCCCTTTCTTGCTAGGCGTGATCCAAGATTCAGTTCCATCGATTGCGACATCAAAGCCGAACCCTCACGCAAAGGCTCCGGTGCGCCGACTGCATGAAATCCGCTCGCTTTGTACAAGTGCATCGCCGGGCTATCTGCAATCGTCACACCAAGACGGACACATGCCGCACCGCGATCTTCAGCCCATGTGATAGCCCTCTCAAGCAAGGCACTCCCGGCTCCGAGCCCACGTGCATCAGGCGCAACCCACATCTGGAAAATCTCGACAACGCTTGACTCAACGTCGGATGCCTTGCACCACACCAAGCCACACGCCTCATTATTCCAATGAGCGAAGAAAGCTTGAGCAGTGCTGGAGCTAGCGACCGCTGATACGCGGGCTAGCCAATCATCGTCGTCCCGGACTGATTCACGCTCGTGAGTACTCGCGAACGCCTCATGAGAGTCACGTAGGGCCCGCAGACGTAGATCCCGATAAGATCGCCAATCAGATGCTGCTACAGGGCGAACAAAGAGCATACCACCTCCATTGTGCATTGCTTCAGCGAGCGCTATTGGCGTGTTAGAAGATACTCATATTATTGGATTGAACGCTGTAGCTAGGCTACTGAGGTTCGACGACCCATCGTCCGCGTAACATGCCTTTCAGCTCATCGACACTGAGGGTCATGTCGCGCTTGCGGTGGACTACCGCATGACAGTTGGCACATAACGTTACGAGGTCTGTCTCAGGATTCACAGCCTGTTCTCCACCAAATTTCGAAATAGGTACTACGTGATGAACGTGAATGAAGCCCTTTGCATGTTCGCCGTAAGCCTGCTCGAAATCAAAACCGCACGCTTTGCAGTCAAGCCCGTGAATAGCGATGGCCTTCATCCTAAGATCTTTCCGGCGTTCGTATCGGGTTCCAAAGTAGCTTGTCTTGCTGCCTTCATTAGCCGATTCAAATGTAATCGGATCGTCTTCTGACTGCGGTAGAGCAGTATCCAACCGCGGATCTAAAAGCTTCGCGTGGCTTAAGATAGCGTCGTAATCAGACTGAGAAATGAGCCGAACCCCGTCACGCCAGTAGTTACTCGCGCGGCTGCCGGGGATAGTCTCCCTGTACGCGCCGTCGATTTTGGCGGGAACAGCGCTTTCAAATGGAATGAAATTTTCAATCAAAGCAAAAAGATCACCCTTATTACTACTGCTATCTGCGTAGACCTTGCCTATACGTGCCTTGCCAAAATAGTGCGGATTGGCACAAAGACGGACCGAGGCAAAGGCTTTATCTTTGATACGCCCTTTGTAGTAAACAACCTCGGTTCCCTGAGCGAGCAAGGCTTGGTAACGCTTGGGGAAGTGATAGACAGCGCCTGTCTGGTCTTCCCACTGTGATGTATCGTTTTCAACGATGACGACGGGCATTCCATTTTCCTCTCGACTGACGGCAGAAGCCTATCAAAAAAGAGGAATTTTCCTACAGCGCAGCGGAAAAAGGACAACATTCCGGCGTAATCACAGTCGCCCTAACCGCTCAAGCGAATTCTCTGCAGGGGTGGTTTTGCGTAGCTCAACGGTTTTCAAAACAGTGGTACAAGCGTCCAATCCATGCAGCCTCAGTGACGTAATCGTTTAAAAAAAGACGATACGGCACGGCTACAGGCCGTTTCGCTCAAACCTGTCCCCAGGGGAAATTGCGTTTCTGGTTGGCTTTATGAATGCCAATTCTTTCTTGCGCGCCTTCAAGCCTGAAGAGGGATGACACCGGGCGAGTGTCGACGGCAGCACAGCCACTAAACTTGAGGGCTGATGGCAGCTTTGGCCTCAGAAGCGCTCATCACCGATAGCCGGCAAGATCAGCTCCCGTACAAACGAAGCCCCGGACAAGCGCAACAGCGCGTCGACCATAGTGACCACATCATGCACCGGTACCTGGCGCCGCTCGCCACGTGCTGCGGCTTGCGCCAATGGCGTGTTCAGGGAGTCGTCGGTATTCAGATAACCCAGTTGAAGCACGGTCACCGCCAGGTTGTCATCCCTGAAACCTTCGCGCAGCGCATCAGCCATGCCGTTGAGGGCGAACTTTGAGGCGCCGAACGCTACCTCCGGGCGCCCACTCTGGCGAAGAGCTGAGGTCGAACCGGTGAGGATCAACTGCGGCCGGGGCGCACCAAGCAACTTGGGCACCAGGCGCTTGAGCAAAAGCAGCGTGGCCGTGATGTTCACCTCGACCAGCCTGGTGATCGATTCGTCGCTGTCGTCAAGGAAGGCATAGTGCTCGCTGAAGGCGTGTTCTTCCCAGATGCCAACGTTGTAGATCAGGACATCCAGATCGGCAGGTGCCCGATCCGCGATCTGTGCCACAGCCGCCGTTGGCTTGGCAAGGTCGGCATCGACCCACTGCAGATCGATGCCCGGGGCAAGGGCCAAGTCTGACGGCTGTTTGCGTGATACGCCGATCAGCGTGTCCCCTGGCTTGCCGAGCCCTTCGAGCAAAGCCCGGCCCAACCCTCTTCCGGCGCCTACGATCATCATCTTCATCTGTTGCTCCTTTTAACTGAAATGCTCCAAGCTTCCCTAGGCCGCTCAACTCCAGCGGACATTCAGTACGACGAAGTGCAGCAGGATCCAGACCATCAACAGCAGATGGGTCAGTTGCAACCCTTCCTGGCGGATCCAGTAGCCGAACCATATCCCGCCCAGCAGCATCGCGAACAGGAACCCGAGCGTTGCGCTCAAGGCCAGGTTCAACCAGGGCCGCGCCACCTCCAAGCCGGCGCCAAGCAGCAGTTCATAGCAGCCAACCCAAGCCGCGAGAACGGCGGCTGCCTGTGTCAGCACGATGATCGACAAGGCCAAGCGATGGATGGCGTGAGAGGTCATCGCTCGCACCAGCAAAGGGAGGCTGATTCCGGGAGGTTGGGTCAGCGGCGCCATCGACATGGTCTCCCCGATCGCCCCGGCTGAGCTGGCAAAGGCCTGCAGGTTGTTGATCAGGCTGATACTCAGCCACAGGCTCAAGCCAATGCAGCAGGTGATCTGGAAAATCAGCAGTGAAGTCGGAGTGTCCATTCCGGGTCCTTTGTGAGTTCGTTTCCGAAAGCAGCGAGAGCGTCCGGACGCCACTCTAAAACCTTGACTTAACTCGAGGTCAATACCGGATTTCCAATAAGGCAGGCAGGGGCGACAACCTCAACCGTTTGTTCAAGCCGTCTGTAGGTCTGAGAAGTTTGTCGAGGTCTTGGGCGACCGACCGAGCCGCGCCGATCAACGCCACAGGTATGACCCACTGGAGGATCCGGGATAGAGCCAACCGGTTTGCTATGCTCTCTACTTCGGCTGGCCTGAAGGCGCCGAGCGTGTGCGGCATTGGCCAAGATGCTTGAGATTTTTCTATCCGCGTTTGTGAAAAAACGAACCAAGGAGTGGAGTAACAGACATGCCAGCTTGTCCCCTACCCGCTGATGAAGCACTTCGTCAGCGCACACTTGATGACATGGACTTGGTCGATACGCCGGCCGAGCATTATCTTGATACCTTGGTACGACTCACCCAAGAACTAGCCCAGGTGGAGACCGTTCTGATCAGCCTAATCGATCAGGATCGGCAGTGGTTCAAGGCTCGAATCGGCATCGAGGTAAGCGAGACGAAGCGCAATGTGTCCTTTTGCGGCTACGCGATTCTCGGTGAAGATACCTTGATGGTTTCCGACGCCAGGTGCGATTCACGCTTCGAGGACAATCCCCTCGTGCTGAACCCACCCTATATCCGGTTCTATGCGGGCCACCCGTTACGTGCCTCAAATGGCAAAGCCATTGGCACCCTGTGCATGTTCGATCCTCGGCCGCGGAAGCTCAGCGAGGCACAACAGGCTCATTTTCGGGACTTAGCCACGCTCACCGAGGGTTATTTGCAACTGCGGAGCCTAGCGCAGGTCAATCGCGCTCTGCGTGTTGAAATGGATCGCGGGCAGCGCAGGGCTTTGCTTGATCCTTTGACACAACTATGGAACCGCGGGGCGTTGGCAGCATTTCAGAACCGAGAGCTTCGTTTGGCTGAGGAGCGAGGTTTACAGCTAGGTGCCGTATACGCAGACCTCGACCGTTTCAAATCCGTCAATGACGAGCATGGCCACGATGCCGGCGATAAAGTGCTCTGCGAGTGTGCCCGCCGACTGCGGGCTACGCTTCGGCCAGATGACCTGCTGGTACGCCAGGGAGGAGAGGAGTTCGTGGCCTTGCTACGGGTTAAAGATAGCCAAGAATTAACGCAGATTGCGGAGCGCTTGCGTCAGTCAATCGGCAGCGCGCCGTTTTTGATGCCCGGCGGCCCTCGGAAGATGACCATGAGCATTGGATGCACCCTGCTCACCCAGGGTGAGCAGATTGATGATGCAATAAAGCGCGCTGACGGCGGTCTCTATGCGGCCAAACATGGGGGGCGTGACCAGGTTGTCTATGTGCCAGCGTTATCCTGAGGAAGTTAAGACTCGGTAACATGGAGCGATACTCCCCTATACGAGAGCGCCTCATCTGGACAGGCGCTCGCTAAGCGAACGTTCGATGTTCGAAAGCCGCAATCGTGCGCTTCATGAAACGAATTGAGTTAGCGCCCTGAGCTTCGGCATTGAGGGGGCGCTGAAACTCAGCGGGTCCCGGCGAGCCACGAGATTCACTGATGCCGCTTCGGTGAGGGAGTGTTGATAAAGGCGGCAAACAACGTTTCAGCGACGGACTCGCGTGGGCCGTTGCTGACAATTTTGAAGAGGAGGCAGGCGTAAAATCCTGAGACGTCACGCAAAAGTCACGCACATGAAAAAGGCCATCCCTTTCGGAAATGGCCTAAGTCATTGAAATATATGGTCGGGACGGAGTGATTCGAACACTCTACCCCTTGCACCCCATAAAGGTAAATACCCATCTTATCTGATTCAACCTCATCCGAAACACAATGCTCAAACCCCTGGTTTTACTGGATTTTATCCATTCTACCGTCCAAAATAGCCCACAGCGGTTCGAGGAAAGCCGATCTCAATTGGCAACGAATTGGCAACCAGAGAATCTCAATTGGCAACCAATTGGCAACGGGAAAACTAACCAGATGGCCAAGATTACAGACCGACAAATGACCGCCAAACCCGGGGTCAGTGACAAGTGGCTCAGTGAAGTTGCCATCTGGGGGCATGGCAGCCTGGTCGCTCGCATCACCACCAGCGGAGAACGCCTCTTTTATTTCCGTTACGCGAACAGCATCGGTGAACGTATCACCTATCCCATCGGCACCTACAGCCGTGATGGGCTTGAGGGAACCATGACCCTGGCCGAAGCTGGCCAACGTGCGAAGGAACTTGCTGGCCTGCACAAGGCAGGAATTAGGGATATCCGGGAGCATTTTGAAGCTGAAGAGGCGGCGCGCGTGGCCACCCGGGACGCCGAGCTCGCTCGCCTAGCAGCAGAAAAAGCAGCCGCAGAAGCGGAGCAAGCCCGACAGGCCGCAAGAAAAAGCGTCTCCGAGCTATTCGAACACTGGGCCACAGTCGACCTGATCAACCGCAAGGATGGTGGAGCAGAGGTTCGCCGCATGTTTGAAAAGGACGTTTTGCCATTGTTAGGCAAAATAGCCGTGGCAGACGTAAAAAAAGGACACGTCACCGAAGTGACCGATGCCCTTCTCGCTCGCGGCGTCAACCGTATGGCCAAGCTCATCCTTAGCCTGATGCGACAAATGTTTCGGTTCGCAGTGGATCGAGATCTGATTGAGCACGATCCGACCGCCAGCATCCGCAAGGCCAAGATTGGCGGCAAGGATGTCGAACGCGACCGAGTGCTGAGCGATGATGAGATCCGCGCCCTCGCCCTGCTCACTCCTGAAGCCGGCCTACTCCCATCCACCGAAGCTGCAATCTGGATTGCCCTCTCCACCTGCTGCCGCATTGGTGAACTGCTCAACGCACGCTGGGAGCACCTTGACCTCGCCAAAGGCCTTTGGCTCATACCGGCAGAGAACAGCAAAAACGGAAAAGCCCACAGTATCACGCTCTCTTCATTTGCCATCCGACAGTTCGAAAAAATCAGAGTGCTTAACAGTCACTCCGCTTGGTGCTACCCCAACACGGAAGACAGCGGCCCGGTCTGTTCCAAAACCGTAACCAAGCAACTTGGCGACAGGCAGCGCCAGCCTGATCAGGGAGTGATGAGTAATCGTAGCGCCAAAGCACAAGCCCTATTGTTGAGCGGAGGGAAATGGACCCCGCATGATCTTAGGCGCACCGGTGCCACTATCATGACCGCCTTGGGAGTACTTCCTGAAGTAGCAGAACGGTGTCTGAATCACACTGAAGAAAACAAGGTTAAACGCACCTATCAGCGTCATAGCTATACAAAAGAGATGGCTGACGCTTGGCACAAGCTTGGATTACATTTGGACCAAATGACCTCAGAGACTCTCGCCACCCCATCTTCATAAGATACTGTTGCACCTGTATAGCCCACAGAAACCACGAGAGACGACTCTAGCAACAGACGCTCGATCTCACCTCTCATGCTGGCCCCACTACACTGAGGCGCCATTCGAACAATGAGGAGTATAAACTTGTCTTTCC
This sequence comes from Pseudomonas sp. NBRC 111139, assembly GCF_001753955.1. Taxonomy (NCBI): domain Bacteria; kingdom Pseudomonadati; phylum Pseudomonadota; class Gammaproteobacteria; order Pseudomonadales; family Pseudomonadaceae; genus Pseudomonas; species Pseudomonas sp. NBRC 111139. The sequence goes on along the minus strand of NZ_BCBP01000020.1, from coordinate 41,958 downwards.
GGAGTGAGCGTGGATCAAGGCCAGATATGCGTACAGCGACGATATTACTCGCACAAGCTGAAAACGTCGAAAAGCAGGTACGTGATTTGCAAAAGATCGCTTTGCCTGCACACCAACAACGCGTGCAGTGGTTGTATGAAAGGATGGAAAGTCTAGAGATCCAACCTTCGCAAGATCAACAAATCGAGCTGACTATCCGACAAGGTAAACATGCGATTGATGAGCAACTATCCAAGCATGCCGAGATAGCTCTACGCCAAGCAGTCTATGTGAAACATATCTATAAAAATCATTTCATCCCAATGAGTTCCCTAGGAGCCGCTGCAACTGATCATATCCTGCAGAATATGATCAATGCCCTGATGCTATCCAATCGCCACTTGGCGATGCTCGAAGTACTAAAAAACTTGGAAAACAAGCACTACAGCAATCGCGCAAGCGCCGGGGGACGGGGCAAGAATCAGCAGCCCTCTAAGAGCATGAAATCACTGCTTCTTGAATCCATGATCCGAGGCATGATATATAACGACCCTAAATGTAAAAATTTGGATAAAACCGTAGCAGCCGACGAAATGGCAACACGCATTTTCAAAGCCAACAAAGAATACCAAATGTTAGACATCACCAACCTCGAAGACTTAAAATTCCAGGTTCGCAATGTCCTGTTTGATATTGCTCGCACTGTCACACGAGGCAGTCAGCGAAAAGCGGATCGAGAACAATTAGGATACTCCCTGCGCCATTCGTTTCCCAAGCAGGATACAGAGGAGTCACGCCAGATGGACCTAGACGCCGCACGCACCCTGGGACGTATTGAAGGCGTACGAGCAACATTAATTCTGCAACTTAAGCAGCGCTTTGGGGATTTGCCGAAATCAGCAATTGAAAAGCTGGAGGCTACAAACGACATGGATCAACTGCAAACTTACGTAGAGCAGCTTGCAGAGGTCAGATCGCTGAATGACGTCATCCAGAACCTCCAGTGAACGATATTCACCTATAATGAAACGCCATCCTAACGGGTGGCGCTCTCGACTTACAAGAAACGGCAAAACTTACAACACACCAGCAAGAAACTGAGACCTTCTGGCTATTTATCACAATCGAGACCATCAAAACAAATTTATACATTGATACCTATCTTGATCTCGACACAACATCACGCAGGACAAATGCCCCCTAAATTGAAGACTTGTAAGGAGAGATAATAGTCCTAGAAGAAAAGTTACTCATCGAATACTCAGGAAGAATATCGAGATATGTGACATTTTCAAATTTTGACCGAGAAACCTTACCCTGCGCAGAGAGCACTTCAATAGCAGAATCTAAACGCTTTACTTTTCGTAACTTCCCGGGCCCCTTTTGCAGTATGATATTCTTTGGTACAAATCTCTCACCCGCCTCACGTCTTACTTGTAGCCAGTCATCCAATTCTTGTGCGTCGATCTCTTCCTGAGGCGGCGATGAAAACAAACGGAGAAACTCGCCAGAGTACCAAAAACACACATCAATAGCAGCATCCAAAGTCTCCAGAGCTATATCACCACTTCTTCTCTCAAAGAAATGAAACAAGGCCGCCACCCTTGCAATATTGTCTGCCAACTTTGACGCATGATCACCCATGCCAAAAAACCTTCCTCCCGGCCCAATAGCCGACTCAACCGTATTGAAAATTTCTATCCACTTTTGAGCCGCCGCCTGAGAAAACTTAATCACTAATCTTGACCTAGCCGGACCCATCAGGAATCCAACACTTTCTTTAAGTATCTCCCCAATGCGCTCAGAGAATTTCTCGCAACAATTCCAAGTGGCCACCCCTCCACCAATCAATCTAGTTCCCTGGGTCGATCTTGGATTGCAAACCAAAAACCTAGCCCACAAACCAGATCCCCGTGATATCTCTCCATTCTTTGCCATATAACTCAAGAAAGTTTTTTCTTGAACCATTATCGATACCGTCAGACGAGCTCTTAGCTCGTAGCTTTCAGACGATACTCGATCAACAGTTATTGCATCCCCACTCCACAAGGCATTCTGCTTCGACAAATCATTAAATGCCTTGCCAGTCAAAACTCCCCCACCCTCACTAGAAATGAGCCCTGCTGCAGGAATGTTCTGGTATAATCCCAAAAACAAAGCCTCTGAAGTAGCATCTTCGTAAATCAACTTAAAACGTCTAGGCTTGACCGGTTCATTACCCATATGCGCCATAAATATCCGATATTCCTCACTCTCTCCTTCATCACCTGAACGAAGTATTTCCTTCAACATGGCCTTCCGGCGAGCCTCCCAGACTGACCACTTCGCATTCCAATCAGAAAGCTCCTTAAGATAAATCAAGTCCTTTTCATCCTGAAAATGGCGAACTCCTCTAAGAAATATATTTTCCGCCGTAGACTTCCTCTCTCCAGAGTTCGCAATCGTCAGCAGCATAAGTGATGCTGGAACTATTTGTCCATTCGGCTTACAAACATCAATCAAACCTTGAGAAGCTATAGCGATCGCCGTCAGAGCAGATGAAAAAACGAGTGCCCTCGGGGCCTTTATATGCCCTTCCGCCTCATCCACCGCACTCACTATCACCGGTAAAGACATATACCTTGGAAAGCCCCCTTCCAAAGCAGAGACCCCCCAAGACCCAAAGCTAGAGAAACTCATAAATCATACACCTTCAGAGATCACGACAAAATCTTCCCGGCCTCTTCGATCCTAGATCCAATCCACCGATGTATATCTTCCTCAACCCAACCCACGGCAAACTTTCCTAGTTTAATTGGCCTTGGGAATGTACTGTCGTATCTAGGCGACATTGGATTTAGCCGATCATAAATTGTCGATCTACTCAGCCCAATGCACTCTCGCAACTGCCGAATGCGTAAAATTCTTAATGTTGATTTACCACTACTTTCATTGCCCATCACCACGCCCTCTTCAATTGCGAACTCAATAGGGAAGGACTCTACAGCCCGTGCCACTCAGAGTCGTCAGGGGTGCTAAATGGGTTTTCCAACGCTAAGCAGATGTATTGACATTTTAGAAACACTGCGATCTAGAAATTGTCATCCTAGCAGCTTGTCCCCGCCCCACCGGATTTAGCCGGGACCACTGCAGCTGCTATTCCTGCTACTAATAGCAGGAATAGCAGTCTTGCTTGCCGTTCAGATCCCTTCCGTCCTTCGGAACCCAGTCGCCCCATAGCCAGGAAAAACGTTGACTCTCAGTCAGAACGACTCAGGGGGCCACTGATTGCCGGTCGATCCACAACTGCAGTAAGGCTTTTCCAGGCCCAGTGGGATGACGTCGCCCCTGCTCCCAGTCCTGCAGCGTGCGAGCGCTGACCCCCAAATGCGCAGCGAGCTCTTGCTGGGTTAGCTTCAAGCGTTGGCGCAAGGAACATGCAAGCCTGATGATGCTTGAGTCTGGCGTGACTCCGTAACACATCTTTGGCCGTTTCTGCGGGAAGATCTCCGAGACCTCGAAATTAGACGAAGCAGCTCCAGGTAAAGGTAATCTGTAATTTGACTCCGGCGCTGTATTTACCCTCGCATGCCATGGGAGCGGAGCAGCCCGGACAGATGGAGATGACTTCTCCGGTTCATACCGAAGCTCCTGGCACTGTTGTTCATACTCAGGATGTTCGGTAAGAAATTTACGACGCCAATAATCACTGTAGCTCATGCGAAAGACTCCTATCTGGTGAGTTATAGTGCGGCAATGCCGGACCATACAATAGGTAAATTGAACATGTATGCCGCAGCACTCAGATTCGGCTGGTAGTGAACACAGCAAAGCCTTGCCCTAACTCTTGCGCCTTGCTGTACGTCTTGCACAAGTAGCTCATAGCGTAGACAACCGGCCTGAGCGAGTCAGGAAAGCGTCGATCCAAGCACTGGTAAACCTGCCCACTGAGTTTGTCTTGGCAGGCATGTACTAGCCCTGACATCTCGTATTCAGAACAACCAATTGCCCAGGCCCAAGCACGCACGACGCGATGAAATAAGTTGTTCCTACTGTAAGTACCGTCGTCGCTAGGCCCGTAGTTACCTAGGCCCCCGATGGCGTCGTAGTTGAGCAGCAACATGACGTGGTAATGCGGTGCTTGACTGCTGTTACGCTCTCGACACCAGATGTAGCGGATATCAGTCGTGTACTTTGTACTCGCCCAGATCAGCTCTTTACTTAGATGGTAGAAGAAGCGACTCATCACCTCATTGCTGACGAGCGCATCCGACGGCATCAGGCCGACGGGGTAACGCAAGTCTACCCTACAGACCAAGGTACGGGCCTGTACCGAGAGACAGTGCTGCAAGGTTTCGAGCCCACGTTCCAAGTAGCTTTCAATCAAAGGGCCAAGTTTCAACTGCTGCTGCACAGCGAAACCACGATACTCGTTGCCGTAGTGTAGCTTGAGTTTAGTATTGATTGGGTGACGCTTCGGTTGATGATGAAACATAGTTAATTTCCTGTCAGTCGTGTATGGAAGACTCACCGGCAGGTACACGGGACTAGGTGTATTCAAGCACCTTGCTTCGACTTATACGCTTGATCTATCAACGCTTTGACCTGCAGTCAACGCTGCACATTGCTTCTGCGATTTATGGCGACTCTGCATTGCAAACCAATAACATGATAGCGCCCTATTGGTGAGCGCTATCTATCACGGCAGAATACATAGCAACCACATCAATTATTAATTACTGCATCGATGCTTATTAGACGCATACTACTTTAACCGTAACAGTAGCTATGCCGCACATGCAGCCCTCCCCCAAGAAATACCCCCAGCAGAAATATACCCCAGGAAAAAAGCAAGAAATCTCAATCAATAAAATCAAAAAAGATTCCATTTTCATTGAAAGCCAAAGCCGTATGAGCCGACAGGCGTGCGCCGCTTGCAAACTTGAGTCATGTAGACACTTCATACCGAAAACTTGTAAAAACTTACGGCACTACCGTATTCATGTCACCACGAGGACTTCAAATGGCCAGTTATTAACGGCTGTGCCGTACATAGGTGATCCGGTACGAGCTGAATCAAAAAAAACTCAGACCTATATCACCTCTGTGAACGCCCCACAGTATCAACTGCCGCTGGGGATTTTGCGTGCCAGGCTTTGGCTCAGCACGCTCATCACTGGAGAGGATCTGCGTATGTATACACCTTGCCCAAGCTGTAATTCAGGACGTGTCATCACGAAAAATCTCGGGAAACAAACGGGCGGATTAATTGGCGCTGCAGGCGGTGCAGCCAGTGGTGCCGCCGGTGCCCTGTCAGGTGCGGAAGCTGGCGCGGTACTGGGTGTAGTCGGTGGGCCGGTGGGCATTGCGATCGGCAGCATCGCCGGGGCGATTTTGGGTGGTCTGTTTGGCGGGGTCGCGGGTGGCATTGCCGGGGCCACGCTGGGCGAGCAGATCGACGACAAGGTGCTGGCCAATTACCAATGTCTGAAGTGCGGTTACAGCTTTAGCGTCAACCGTTAAGCCGTTGTGAACAGGCGTCGCTCGTTGATGAAACGACGCTCTTTCCCCTTCATTCGTAAGGAATCATTCTCATGGCTCATCTCGTTGAAACCATGGCCTACGCTGGCGCTACTCCCTGGCATGGCCTGGGCAATCAACTTCCCCGTAACCAGCCTATCGAGGTCTGGCAACGTGAAGCCGGCATGGACTGGCAGATCCAGGAAAGCCCAGTGCACTTCAAGTCGGATACTGTCGGTCACCTTGGCACTATCCACTCCTTCCCCGAACAGAAAGTGCTCTACCGTTCAGACACCAAAGCTCCGCTGTCGGTGGTCTCGCAGCGCTACCACACGGTGCAGCCGCGTGAAGTGTTGGAGTTTTATCGCGACCTCACCGACGCCTCCGGTTACGAGTTGGAAACGGCTGGCGTGCTCAAGGGTGGGCGCAAGTTCTGGGCGCTGGCACGTACCGGCCAAGGCACAGAGCTCAAAGGTAACGACCAAGTGAATGGCTATCTGCTGCTGGCAACCTCCTGCGACGGCACCCTGGCCACCACCGCCACGCCGACCACCGTGCGCGTAGTCTGCAATAACACCCTGACCATCGCCCTCGACGGCAGCAGCCGGGCAATCAAGGTGCCACACAACACCCGCTTCGATCCCAAGGCGGTGAAGAAGCAACTCGGTATCGCCGTCTCGCAATGGGACGAGTTTATGTATCGCATGAGAGCTTTGGCCGAGCGTAAGGTGCAGTGGCATGAAGCGCTAGGCTATTTCATGAACGTGGTGTGTGAGACCAGCCCGACCGGCGCTCTGCCGGAGCAACTGCCCAACGAGCGCGCCCTACGCAAGGTCCAGGAACTGTACGAGGGCCGTGGTCGTGGCAGCCAACTGGACTCAGCACGCGGCACTGCTTGGGGCCTGCTCAATGCCGTGACCGAGTACGTCGACCACGAACGCCGTGCCCGCAGTAACGAGTACCGCCTGGACTCGGCATGGTTCGGTCAGGGGGCGCAGATCAAGCAACGCGCCCTGGATGCCGCTCTGCAACTCGCCGCCTAACCCTTACTTACCTCACCCCTTGCGCCCGGTCAGCCATGTGCTGGTCGGGCGTTTTTTATACCAGCAGGTAAAGACGATGAAAGCAACGTCATTGAATAGCAGCACCCGCCAGAAACGCCCCGCCCTGCGCCTGGTCAGCACCAAGGAGCTGCCCCGCGAGGACTGGTTGCAGATCCGCAAGCAAGGCATCGGCAGTTCGGATGCTGCCGCTGCGGTGGGTCTGAATCCCTACAAGTCGCAGCTGGAGCTGTGGCTGGAGAAGACCGGTCGCGATGCCAGCATGCCCAAGGTCGATCCTCACGATGAGCAAAGCCCGCTGTACTGGGGCAATGTGCTGGAGCCCATCGTGGCTTGGCACTACAGCAAGCGCAGCCAACACAAGGTTCGACGGATCAACGCTGTACTACAGCATCCCGATCCGGCGCTCCCCTGGATGCTCGCCAATATCGACCGCGAGGTGATCGGTGCCGACGATGTTCAGATCCTTGAATGCAAGACTGCCGGCATAAACGGGGCACGCCTCTGGAAAGAGGGCGTGCCCGAATATGTGCAATTACAAGTCATGCACCAGCTCGCAGTCACTGGCAAGCAGGCCGCTGATGTGGCCGTGCTGCTCGGTGGCCAGCATCTGGAAATCCATCGCATCACACGCGACGAGGCGCTGATTGCTCGACTGATTGACCTAGAACGGCTGTTCTGGGATTACGTCGTCAGCGACACCCCTCCACCGGCCGATGGCACAGCGTCTGCGGAAGCGGCATTGCGCTGCCTCTACCCCGAGGATAACGGACAGACGCTGGACTTCAGCCAGCACACGGCGCTGACCAGCACCTTCCTGGAGCTCAAGTCAGTTCGTCAGAACATTGCTCAGCAGGAAACGCGTGAGGCGCAGCTCAAGCAAATTCTGCAGCAGGCCATGGGGGAAGCCACCCGTGCAGAGTTTGCTGAGGGCTACATCAGCTGGAAGAAATCCAAGGACAGCATTGGTCTGGATGTCGAACAGATACTCAAAGACAAGCCCTACCTGCAGGCTCGCTACCCCAAGGCCAAAGCAGGCACTCGTCGCTTCCTGCTCGCCTGAAACAACCTGCTCACCCTAGCCACCCGGACCGTTCACGTCCCGGTGGCTTTTTTATTTTCAGATCAAGGAGCACCACCATGCTCAAAGGTTTAGCCATCACTCCGCCGGTACTCGGGCGCATTTCCATCGGTAAGATCGTCGAGAAAAACGGCAAGCGCCTGCCCGAGAAAGATGATCAGTTCACCATCACCTCGCAAGTCCAGAGCCGTGACGGCTGGTTACTGCATCCACTCAATGAGGAACTGCGCAATGGCCTGGATGGCAAGCTGCGCAGCATTCCGATCCGATTGCTGTTCAACGAACCGGACCTCAACTTTCGCGCGGACTACAGCCTGTTCGACCGTACCACCGGCAGACCGTTATGCGTCGGCAACGGTGAAACGTGCAAGCGTTTGACCAAGGATGGCATCCAATCGCTGCCCTGCCCTTCACCCGATGGCTGCCCACTGGCCCAAGGCAATGCCTGCAAGCCTTACGGTCGGCTGAACGTGGTGATTGGCGATGACGACCCACTGGGCAGTTTTGTCTTCCGGACCACTGGATTCAACAGCATCCGCACCTTGGCAGCGCGCCTGCATTACCTGCAAGCCATCTCTGGCAATCGCCTGGCCTGGTTGCCATTGGAGCTGCGTCTGCGTGGCAAATCCACCCGTCAGAGCCACGGCACGCCGATATTCTACGTCGATATCACGGTGCGCAGTGGACTTCCCCTAGAAGATGCCTTGCTCGCCGCCAAGCAACTGGAGGAAACCCGGCAAGCCTCGGGCTTTGACCAGAGCGCCTTGGATCACGCAGCCCGACAAGGTTTTAACAATGGCGCTTTTGAAGACAACGAGGAGGACAGTGGCGCCATTGTCGAGGAGTTTTTTCCCGCTGCTGAAACCCCACCCAGCAACGCAGAGGCCAAACCGACAGCACCGTCAAAGCCCTCACTGGCTCAGAAGCTGGAGGCTCAGGCTATCGAGCACAGCACTAGGCCTTCCGTTCAGTAAAGCTCTGCTCAACCTCCCCAGCTTTCCCCATTCTTACAGGAATACCGTCATGAAATATCACAAGCTCAAAGCCGGTGAAGCGAGTGGCACCTACGTCATGGAGTCCCCCGTCACCGAGGCCGACATCCTGCAGATGGCGCAACAACTGGCCATGAGTCGTCTGTCTAAAGGCCGGGCACTGACTGAGCCGAAGCAGGTGTTCAGTCACCTGCAAACACTGCTGCAGTACCACGAGTATGAAGTCTTTGCCCTTCTGCTGCTCGACTCCAAACATCGGGTCATAGGCTTTAGAGAACTGTTCAGAGGCACTCTGGATGGCGCGAGCGTGTACCCGAGAGAGGTGGTCAAGATCGCCTTGGAGCACAATGCTGCGGCCGTCATTATGGTTCACAATCATCCCTCCGGTGACCCAGAGCCCAGTCAAGCTGATCGTACCTTAACCACCACCCTCAAGAACGCTTTGAACATGGTCGGCACCCGCATCTTAGATCATGTGGTGGTTGGCCATGAAGGTTGCGTCTCGTTGGCTGAACGAGGTCTTTTGTAAAACGACATCATAATGCCTCCATGGTGATCTTTAGGGCTGAGCCCTAAAGATCACCATGGAGGCAGCTGATTCGAGGTCTTATTTTTTTGCGTCGGTGCCCCAGCTGGAGCTACTCATTTGGGCCTAGAGCCCGCGTCCGTCATTTTGTCATCGAACTTTTTCAGCCCAGCCAGCAGTGTCCGGCCGATATAGCGGCTAGGGGCGGAAGCGAGCACCTTGTAACCCAGCTCTGCAGTACCCACCAGCGCCCGTGCGGTGCCTTCAATGGCCACGCCTGCTCCTGCAAACAGAGCCTCTACGCCATCGCCGCCGTTTTCGTAGTACTCTGCGGCATGGTTGATGCCCTGAATGGTGGCAAACAACCCGAGCCCGCCAACCCCGGAGAGCAATGCATCGAGGACAGTGTCCTCGGAGTCGACCACCGAGCCGCCAAGTGCAAGGTCTACCGAATGCTCCAACTCGATATTGCTGAAGCCTGAGTCGATGGCGCGAGTCCGCTCGGCCACTTCCGAGGTTGCAATAACCGGGATGTCAGCATCTACGCTGTTGATGTAGGTGGTACTGGAAGTGGCCTTGATCTGGTAGGCCACACCGTCGATGACGATATCGGTGCCGGGGTTGTTGAAGTATTCGAAAAGGCCCCCCCCGGTATCGCTCGCCACCAGTTTCTCAAAATAGGCGCCTTTGGCCAGGGAGGTCAGCCCAACCAGGCTATCTGAGGACATGAACAGGGTTTCCAGCCAGATTTCACCATCACTCATACCAGCATAGTTGCCGTTGACGCTCCGCAGGGCGTCGTAAATGTTGCCTGCCGTGGTGAAGTCATCCCACAGGGAAAGTGGCACCGACAGGGCTGACAGCATGAACCCGGCCCTGAGCGGCAACTCATTTTCCTGCCCACGAGTCACTTCATCGGCGATGAACTGCTCAATCTGCTTTTGGCTGGTGGTGATGCGTGCTTCAGCACGATATTTGAGTTCGGAAAAGTGCTTATCGAGGCAGGTGAAGTCTTCAGCGTGCTGAGCCAGCAACCTGTCATGCATCTTCTTGAGTTGCCTGATGACTTGATCTATTTTTCTGAAATCTGGGCCGTCGGAGTACTTTATCTTGTTCAACCAGGAGAACTTCTCGTAGGTCTCTTCCCACTGGTCGCTGAGCTGATCGCACCGCTGCTGCAGGCGCTGCAGTGTTTCGCGCACAATAGTTTCCGCCTGGATCAGAGGTGTCCGGCTACGGATAGCCTGCAGGCGCTGCCGGCAATGGTTGCGAACGGTTGTCACATCGGCCGCCAGACGCAGCTGCAGGTACTGCCGGGTGAGCCCGTCCAGGTGCTGTTCCAACTGTGGTTGAAGTGCATGCAGCGCGCTTGTGTTCAGGGGGCTCTGCCCGGCCTGCTCCCGGGCGACGGCCAGTGCCTGGCGAGCCGCCAACAACTCACGAATGGCGAGGACTCAGTGGAGTCAATCGACCACCTTGGCATAACGCTGCAGATGCATCCAATGGAATAAGCAGACGCCCCATGCGAGTAGCCCGAGCAGCAGCAACAAGCCGGTAGCGACGCAAGCAGCCAGCGCGGCTCAATCTGCTGGCCAACTGACAGGAGGGGTAGCGCAACAGCCCCTGCATGGCGACGCACATCAGCAGTCCCAACGCAGTCAGCCCCAGCGCTTGCCTCAGACGCTGCTGGCAGGTTTGCCGACATTGCAGTAATTCGGTGGTGGTGACTGCATTTGAAGGCTCTCTGTAGTGGCGCCCGGCAGGAGGCGGCTGGCGAACGCGGCCCGACAGGTTCTGAAATACGTCAGAGTGGGGATAGGATGTACAACTTCACTCACCTTCCCCCTCCCTTAAACAGATCCTTGAATGCTCTTTTTTCCCCACTCAGGCAGAATCCACTGCCCAATTGAACTACAGCCAAACACTGATGAAACTGCTCAACACCTATGACGACCGGGACGAAGCCGAAGCCGCTGCCGAAAAGCTCAGCGGGAACAAGCGCCTGGCCAGCGAACGCGACGCCACCGTGGTCATCTACAACTTGTTCGGCATCCCCAGTTGGAGCAATTTCCACCGCCTGCGCATGTACAACCTGGGCGAACTCAAAGGTCTTCTGGAGCGCAGATCTACTTGGCAAGCGACTGACCAGGCACGCCATGCCGAGATTCTCGCCACTCTCAAGACCGTGGCGAAGAACTACGAGATCGAAGTACCGGAGCATTGGTTGTAATCCGACATAACAGGGACGCTCCAACGAGCGCCCCCCCACTTCGCGAGCTAACCCTGTAGCTTCTCCAAACTCAGCTGATCGATCTCTGCTCCGAGCTTCGTAGGATCCTGCACAACCAAGTAGTGCCAAAGCCCGAACTCGCCCCCGCGGTTCACTGCGTCCACCCAACGCTGGGCAGCCTTGGCTTTAAGATCTGCATCGTCGTTGTACTGCCCCTTCACCTCGATGATCAGCTTCATGCCGATGTCCAACTCGGCGATGAAGTCAGGGATGTAGCTGTGCTTGATGTTTTGCTTGCGATAGCCGACGGTAAAGCCCAGTCGATCGTTCTTGACCCACTTGGTTACGCCGGGATGGATATCCAGCAAGAACCCTACGCTTTGCTCCCATTTTGCCGTATCGGCAACCATCAAGTTCAGATGGCACTTGGTCACAGCACGCACGGGCTTGGTGGTATGGAAGTCCACGTACAACGTGCTCCCGGTATGGTGGCCTGACTCAAGCGGTTCGGATCGATGTAAAACATACGTTCTGCTAATGAGGCGAGCATGAGGGAGTAGCGCGACAAGACGTGTCGTGATCGGATGATCCATCGACGTTTTGCTTACGACTGCACCCTTTTCGCACTACTCCAGCAAGAGCCCATTGACCAATCGATAAGCCTCAGGCAACGCCATTTTCCCGCCTTCCACCGCCTCGATCAGTCGCAGCGCCTTATCGGCACTGAGGACATCTTTTTCGATCACCTCTCGCAGTGACGAAATAAATCCGGACTTGTCCAACAACGTGACCGTCCCCATGCGCTCCTTGGCCTCCACCTCGGCCAATCGTTCCTGATACACCAGCAACAACTCCCGCTTGCGCCCCTCTGACATTGCGCCGCCACGAATCCAGCGGGAGACCCCGTAGGCCAGAACGCCACCGGCTGCCGCAGTACCTAAAGCCCAGCCAAGTGGCGTCGCTGCCACGGCAGTACCACCGACCCAACTGGCGGCCGTCGTGAGAAACTCCTTAAGCTTTCATCACATTTCGCCGCCACCCAATCAACCTCAAGATCATTCACAAGGAGCGTCAACGTGTCTGAAATGCGCATCACGTTCGGAATGCAATTAGACGGCCAGCGTGCAACCCTGGCGAGCAATCGGCTGGGGGTTTTGACAGTCGGGCCACAGGGCTTGCTGGATATTCTGGAAACTCAACTGGGTCTGGTGGCATGCCAGCCTTGCGCGGCGCAACGCACAGCTACGTATCGAGATTGCCTGGCACACTGCAATAACGCCCTGCGCTTCTATCACGCCAGTTTTTCCGCAGATGAACTGGGTGTGGCCGCTGCGTTGCTGGCCTGGCGGGATGACTTGTATCTGTACGGTTGGGATGGGCGCGTAAATGCAGATGCCAGCCAGCGCCTCAAGGACCTTGCCGAAGTTGAGATCAAAGCCCGCGAGATGGTTGCGCCTTCGCTGGGGTGACGCCTGCAAATTTTGCCGTGGCTCTGGCTAAGCGATGCGCCCCCATCAAGTCCGTGCTGCTGGCTGATGATTGGGACGTGTATCGATGCCCCACTGCACGTTGATTACCGCAAGCCCCTGCAAATCTCCGACAGGTTGAACCTTGCTCGACCATTCTCCTTGGCCTGATACAAGGCTTGGTCTGCCAGCGCCACCAGCTGATGGGCGTCCTGCCCGGGTTTAGGCTGGAGGCAGCCGACCCCCTGTGAGATCGTCACCTTGTCAGCAACGAGTGACTTCACGTGAGGGATCTGCAGACGCTGTACAGCAGTGGATAGCTGCTCGGCAACGGTGGCGGCGCCATTGAGGTGGGTGCCAGGCAGAATGCAGACGAACTCTTCTCCGCCAAAGCGCGCGACCATATCGAATGGGCGCTTGATCACATCGACTAGTGCCTGCGCCACACGGCAAAGGCACTGGTCGCCTTGTAAATGCCCATAGTGGTCATTGAAGCGTTTGAAGTAATCGATGTCGATAAGGATCAGTGCCAGCCACCCTCCATCACGGCACACGTGACCCCACGTATCACTGAGGTGTTGCTCGAAGGCGCGTCGGTTGGCTATGCCTGTCAAACCATCGAGCGACGCTAGGCTCTTGAGGTAATCGCTTTGTAACTTCAAAGTCAGGTGGGTTTTCACCCGAGCACGGGCAATACCGGGATGAAATGGCTTGCTTATGTAGTCGACGGCTCCAAGCTCAAGTCCTTTTGCCTCGTCTGCTTCTTGCCCTTTGGCTGTCACGAATATCACAGGTATGTCCGCAGTCAACGGACTGGCCTTCAAACGACGACACACTTCGTAGCCATCGATGCCAGGCAACATCACATCGAGCAAGATCAGATCCGGGAACTGCGTCAGGGCGATATCCACGGCCTTATTACCATCCATGGCCATGTAAATCTCATGGTCTGCACGGAACAGCTCATTCAGTGCATGGATGTTGAGCGGCTGATCATCCACGATCAGTAAACGTGGCTTACCCCGCACGCGGCTAGATTCATCGTCCATCAACATTCCTTTTGATTGAATGAGCCAACTTATCGCACCAGACGGTCGCTGAATGGAAATCGAGGTCGTCAACGGCCTGCTTGAGCGCCTCGTAAAGCGCTTTACTCTGCAGCGGAACCCCCTCCTGCAAGGCTTCAGCCCGCTGGAGGGCGAGGAGATTGCTGTTGACCAACAGCTCACGTAAGTAACCCAAGTCACTCTCCCAGTCCCGTTCCGTCATTGCAGATTGGCGTTCAATAACGGACGCCATAGGCGCGGCAAAGGCAAGATTGAGCCGAGCGCGGTCGGACGCCAGTTGCATGTGCAGGTGCGATAGCCAGCGAGGGCTGGCCATGAACGATTGCCCGTCCTCTGCCGACGCCCACAGCAGGCGCTGCTCCAGCTCAGCAGCCAGCGCGGCCAGACCACTGGCCCCCATGGTACCTGCACTGCCCTTGATGGTGTGCAATTGCATCAGCGCACCGGATTTGTCAGCACTCCTGCAGTGTCGCTCCAACTGATCAAGATTCTGTCGCATCTCATCCGGGAAACGCTGCAGCACGTTACGCAACAGCGTCAAGTTGCCACCAAATCGCCGCAATACACTCTCGGTGGGTTCATCATCCGGCGGATCATCTGCCTGAGGAGAGGACCGGACAGGCTCTTCACGGCCCAGAAGCTGCGTGAGCACAACGACCAGTCTCTCCAGGTCGACAGGTTTGCCCACATGTTCATTCATTCCCGCAGCCAAGCACGCCTGTCGCTCGGAGAGTGAGGCGTTGGCCGTCATGGCGACAATGGGCAAGCCGGCATGCAACTTGTTTTGACGAATCCGGCGAGTCGCCTCCAGCCCGTCCATATCAGGCATCTGGACATCCATCAGTACGGCGTCGAAGGTTTGTGTGCCTTGCATCACAGCCTCAACGCCCAGCCGCCCCCCCTCGGCCAGCGTCACTTTGGCCCCCTCGAGCTCTAGCAGTTCCTGAGCCACTTGGCGATTGAGCGGGTTATCCTCAACCACCAACAACTTGATGCCCTCAAGCCTGGCTACCGGGCTCACGTGCGCAGTAGTATCAGAAGGTTGCGGTCCCGAGACGGCAAGTTCCACAGCAGTCACAAGTTGCTTCGGGGTGATGGGCTTACTCAGGACAGCGGCATAAGGCGCATGAGTTCCCTGCGGTAAATCCGCGAACACTTCGTGACTGTGCGCAGTAACCATTACCACCACCGGCGCAGTACCAACCATCGCATCCTGCATCAGGCGTGCTGCAGTCGAGCCATCGATGTCCGGCATACGCCAGTCCATCAGCACGACATCGTAAGGGGCCACATCCGCAGCCCTTACCACGCGCTCCACAGCCTCACGCCCTCTACTGGCCTGATCTACCCGCCAGCCTAACGCGACAGCCGTTCTTGCGAGTACTTCACGGGCGGTGTCGTTATCGTCGACTACCAACACCCTCAGGTCAGCGCTAGCTGTTGCTGCCGGCTCCTCAGTCTCCGTGGTATTCGCCAAGGCAAACTGCAGCTCAAACCAGAAGCAGCTGCCCTTACCCTGCTGACTCTCCACCTGCAGCGTGCCGCCCATCAGTTCAATCAACCGCTTGCAGATCACCAGCCCAAGGCCTGTTCCACCATAGCGACGACTGATGGATGCCTCGGCTTGACTGAACCCGTCGAAAATTCGCTCGATCTGCTCCTCGCTGATACCGATTCCAGTGTCGGTCACAGCAATTCGCAACCGGACAGCATCGGCATGACGAACACACTCACGCAGGCTCACGGTAATTTCACCACACTCGGTGAACTTCAGCGCATTACCAGCCAAGTTGATGAGAATCTGTTGAAGGCGCAGGCTGTCGCCAACCAGGCACTCAGGTAAGGAGGTATCGAGATCGAACAGCACTTCGACGTCTTTATCCGCCTGATTGCCCGACAGCACCACTGCGAGGTCCATCATTAACCGATTGAGCTCGAAAGGATGTGGATCGAGCTGCAACTTACCGGCCTCGATCTTGGAGTAATCAAGAATGTCATTGAGCAGCCCCAAGAGAGACTTGGCCGCACCGTGCGCTTTGCGGATATAGTCAAGTTGCCTCGAATCAAGCTGGGTGGCCTGAACCAAATGCAGCATGCCCAGTACAGCATTCATGGGAGTGCGGATCTCATGGCTCATGTTCGCCAGGAAAGCACTCTTGGCGGCACTGGCTGCGTCCGCCTGCTCCTTGGCGAAATACAAACTTGCCTGCAATTCGTGCTCTGCTGTGACATCCCGATTGATCCCCGTGACTTTCTGGCAGCCGGTTTCAGCAACATGCTCTATCCTGGCAGCGGCCTGAACATAACGGATATCGCCACTGGGTAATTGAAGACGGAACAATGTCTCGAACACGCCGTTCCCTTCCAGCAAGCCCTGGAGCCACCTGCTGGCGGTTTCCGCATCGTCGGGGTGCAACCGCTCCCGCCAGTGCTCATAACCAAGGCCTGATACTTTCAAGGCGAGCGGCTGTTGGTAAATTTCGAACATCCGATCATTCCACTGCAGATCATTTTCTTCAGGCGACCACGTCCATACTCCCAGCTTCGCCACGTCTGAAGCCAAGGCCAGCTGGTCGCGGGCCGAAGTGATGGCATCATGCTGACGGCGTTGCTCAGATAGATCGAAGAGTACGGCAACAAGCATGGGCTTACCGCCAATCTGCATGCCGCCCAGTGTGATTTGTGAGGGGAAGATGTGTCCATCTTTTCGTCGAGCCTGCACTTCTCGGGAAACCCCTGCCGTATCGCTGCTGGCTGGATCACCATGCGCATCCTTCGAGGGCGATAAGAAATCCTCGGAGAATGCGGGCAACAAAGCTCGCACATTGCTGCCAACAAGCTCGTCAGGCAGGTAGCCGAAAACGGTCTGGGTGGCACGGTTACAGGATTGAATCACCCCCGCTTGGTCGATCCTGATGACAGGGTTGACTGCAGTATCGAGAATGGTCTCTGTCAGCGTCAGGCTGTCGGCCAAACGCTGTTCTACCTGCTTGCGCTGGCTGATATCGATGGCGATGCCCAGGTAACCACTCAACATGCCATCAGCATTGTGCATACCGGTGACCAGCAAGGTCACACTGAACCGCGTGCCGTCCTTGCGCACGTATGTCCATTCCCGAACCTCCGCCTCGCCCAATGAAGCCTTCTGCACAAAGACGCGGAAACCTTTTATCGTTTCGCCATACGCCCGACTCAACGCCTCGCCACGCGTCGCCATCTCCTCAGCCAGGTGGAAAATACCAGGGGTGTGAATGCCAACAACTTCCTCGGCTGTATAGCCAAGCAATTGCTCAGCCCCGGTGTTGAAAACCGTGATTATGCCCGTGAGGTCGGTGGCGATGATCGAGACCTGTGATGCCGAGTGCAGAACGTTGGTCAGCAGGGCATTCAGCTCGCGGAGCTCTGTAGTGCGCTCGGCCACCTGATGCTCCAGGCCGACATTCAGCTCGAGAATGCGTGCCTCTGCCCGCTTCTGCGGGGTGATGTCGCGAACTGTCGTGGAGGCTCCGACGACCCGCCCGGCAGCATCACAAATAGGAGATACTGTTACCGAAACGTCCAAAGACTGGCCGTCTTTGCGCACGCGACGCGTCTCGAAATGCTCGATGCGCTCGCTCCGCGCGATCTTGCCCAGCAAATGAAATTCCTCATCCGCCAACTCGACGGGCAATACCAAGCCTACCAAGGTACGACCCAGCGCCTCGTCGCTGCTATAGCCAAAAATCTTCTCGGCCCCGTGGTTCCACGCCGTAACGATGCCATCCAAGGTCAGGCCAATGATTCCGTCGTTGGAATTTTCCACAATGGCCGCGAGCTTGGCCTGTTCAGCGAGAATGTCGCGTCGACGCCTACGGCTGACCCTGAAGATGCCCAACAATGCCATGACCAAAAAGGTGCTGCCCAGCCCAATGGCGAAGGTGCTACGCAGAGAAAACTGACGCAACTCCTTTACGAAAGAGGGATATGCAACCAACTCGATCTCCCAGCGACGACCAAAAACCACCTGGGTCAATTGGGTACGCATGACCTCCTGCTCGTCCTCGCTGCTTTGTTTACGCTCATAGAACTGCACCGGAGCAGCCGGATCAGTCGCATCACGCAACTGCAACCGCACACCATCGGAGGGCAATGGAAGCCCCGTCAGGACATCCTCGGTCAGCAGCGGCGCATAGCTCCAACCAAATCCTTGTGCCACGCGTTCGGAAACGGTGTCCGGCGTGGTGACCGTTCGGTAAATCGGCAACAGGAAAAGAAACGACTGCAGTGGCCTGCCCGTCGCCTGGACGAGCGTAATCGGGCCTGTAAGCCGCGCTTCGCCGCTCTGTAGCGCTGCCTCAGCGGCCTCTCGCCTGTTTTTCTCGGACGCGATATCCAGGCCAATCGCTGCCTGGTTCCTCGCCTGCGGCTCGACATACTGAATGATGAAGCGCTCGCCATCATGCGGGGAGAGCTGGTGTAGCGTGAAGTCAGGTTTCCCGTCGAGCCGGGCCTTTTGAAGAAAGGTGGTTTCTACACTGGCTGGGATACGACGGATGAAACCAAACCCGCGAGCCCCAGGAAACTCGGCATCAAAGTCTCGAGTCTTGCTGTAGGTTAAAAAGCCATCACGACTGGCCTGCTGCTCGCCCATGACCTGAATAGCGCCACGCGCGCCCCGCAAGCCAAATTGATAGAGATAAATGCGTGCAGCAACCGCCTCGCTCGTGCGTTGGACTGCACGGGTTAATGCGGCCTTGGCCTGCGCACTGTTGTGCTCCATCATACCGTAGGTGGCCAGAACCGTAATTACCAATCCTGACGCAAGAACAGCGCTCAGCGCTGTAACAGATCCGAATTTCAGAATGCGATCTTTCAATTTCACCCCACATCGCGGCTGGCCGAACGAGAAAAATCGATTGCCCTAAACGAGTTTCAGCTTGCCGCACTTCAACATCTGTCGCAGCTGCACAAAGGGCACTGGTCGGGCGTAGTGATACCCTTGCATGAACCTGCAACCTAATGCCATGAGTTTGTTTGCCTGCTCTTGGTTTTCCACTCCTTCGGCAATCAACTCCAACTCCAATGCCTGGCCCATGCGCACGATGGCCTCAATGATGGCGGCATCACTGTGGTCGTCGAGCATGTGTTGCACGAAACTCTTGTCGATTTTCAGCACATCGATAGGCAGTTGCTTGAGATAACTAAGACTGGAGTACCCAGTGCCAAAATCATCGATCGCGACCCGCACACCCAAGTTTTTCAGTGCCTCAAGCACCTCCCGTGCTTTGGAAACATTGTCTGCCAATACTCCCTCGGTGATTTCCAACTCAAGCATGTGTGCAGGAAGATCTGAATCCTCGAGCTCCCCACGTACCATGTCGAAGAAATTATCTTCACGGAATTGAACAGCGGAAATATTAACGCTGACAGGAACTTGAAAACCTGAATGCAACAGTGTGCATGCGTCTGCACACGACTGCGCCAACACTTGACGCCCCAACGGAACAATTAACCCAGTTTCCTCTGCGACTGGAATGAACTCAGCAGGTGAGACCAATGTACCGTCGGACTGCCGACAGCGAATCAACGCCTCCATGCCGCGCATGCATCCGGTCTGTGCATCCATCTTGGGCTGGTAGAAAACCTCGAAGAACCCCTCTTCCAAAGCGCTGCGCATATGTTGTTCGAGGATATGCCTAGCACGTGCGATGGTTTCCAATGTCCTGGAAAAAAAACGGGAACGGTTCCTACCCTCACGCTTTGCCTGGTACATAGCCGCATCTGCATGGCTGTATAGCGCCTCCAGATCGGTACTGTCCTCGGGGTAAATGCTGACGCCAATGCTTGCCGTGATGCTGTAACGCCTTTCGCCAATTTGCATGGGGGACGCAAGCGTCTTCAAGAACTGTTCGCTCAAATCACCGATAGCTTCTAGCCGAGTGACCTGCGGCAGCAAAATCACGAACTCGTCGCCTCCCTGCCGGCTCACCGTGTCCATGGGACGGAAGCTGCTGCTCAAGCGCTCGGCGACGCACTTGAGAATGGCATCTCCAACTGAATGCCCCTGTGAGTCATTGATGCTCTTGAAATGATCCAGATCCAACAGTAACAACGCGACCTTACCGCCGTTGCTCTTGGCCTGCTGGATCGCTTGGTACGAGCGGTTGGTGAACAGTTGACGGTTAGGCAAACCCGTAAGCGCATCGTAATAGGCCAATCGCTTGGCTTCGCTGCGCAGATTCAGGTGTGCACGCACATGGGCCTTTACCACAGGGACATTGATGGGCTTTTGAATAAAACCTACGCCTCCGAACTCCAAGGCGCGCACTTGGTTGTCACAATGGGTATGGGAGCTGACGAACAAAATGGCAGCATCACAGAGCTTCGGGTCGGTCTTGATCGCCCGGCACAGTTCAAAGCCATTCATGTCGGGTAACTCGATGTCGATCAGAATTAGATCTGGGCGACATTGCCCCGCCACCTGCAGCGCTTCACGGCCGTCATGGGCAACATGGACCTCACCGAGGCTGCTGATAGAATCTTGAAGAATTTCAAGATCGCTTGATTGATCATCAACGATCAGGATTACGGGGTTCATCTGCTCTGCCAGATCAAACATTTCTGACTCCTGGAAGTCCATTTCTCAGCGTCACCCTAGACGATCAACTGCGAAATGCGCAGTCAGGCAAGCCCCGCCAAAGCTTTCAGACGTGCGACCGTTTCCACGGACTCATCGTGTTCGATCGCCGCCCCCAAGCGCATGATGACCTGATCACGGTGCACGTGAGACTTCGGCAACGCGTAAACAGCGCCAATCAATTCACGCATCGACATCGGCAGCGCCCAACGCGCCTTCAGCGCAAGCGCAAAGGCCCGCCCGTACCTGGCAAGTGCCACCGATAACATCCCGTCATCAACCGCATGTCCGCGCCCAGCCCAAAGATCCACCTGATACAAGACACACAATTCGCCGATCCGGTGCAACAAAGCAGCGGCGTGCAGTGGCCCCGGATCCAAGGCGCATTGCCTGGCGAGTGATACAACTCGCTCAGCCAAACGCTCCGAGGCCACAAACTGCTCGTGTAACCATAATCCAACAAGCGGATCTTCAATCACCGATGACTGACGCAATGCCATTGCTATCGCCAAGTTAAGTGCGGTTCGCCCGCCAAGGCGCGTCAATGCTTGCGCCAAGCCCTCACAGGGGTGCAACCCTCCCCCATAAGTGGCGCTGTTCGCGGCCGAAATGAGGTAAGCGCACAGCGCCGGTTCGTTTTGCCAGTGAATAGCAAGCTCGCGAAAATCCGTCGCAACGCCACTGAACGCCTGCTGAAGGCTTTCCTTCACACTGGAAAACAGTGGCAGGTCCAGATCAGAGGCAGACAACTGCCCCAGATAAGTCTCCAGGCTATCACTGAGGGCAGGCGCCGCAGGAGCCGGCTCGTCCTCTGGCAATAGTCCATTGATCTTTGCCATGACGGCTGGAATATCAAAAGGTTTGGTGATGTAGGCACTGATACCCAACTGCCTTACTTCCAAAACGCTCTGCCGGTCAGAGCGCCCAGTTATGACCACCAAAGGTATTTCTGAATCAGACATGCGAATAGTACGAAGCAAATCTACGCCTGCGCCGTCGGGAAGATTCCAGTCCGACAGCACCAGCTGATAAAGCCCACTGCGCCAAGCAGCCAGCGCAGTTTCAACGCAGGAAAAACACTCGACCTCGGCCGCAGGTCGAGATGACTGGATCATCTGGCGAATAAGCTCAGACATCCACGGATCATCGTCCACCACCATGATGCGTATCGACAATACTGATCACTCCATTGACGAAGGCTGAGCCGGTTGCACTGATGCCCCCGATCATAATCCGCTAACGTTGATACGCGACGGCACCCAGGCTGCGGATGCATAGGGTATAGCACGCCTTGGTGAAGGATGTCTCAGCTCACGGCTTTGATAACCGTGCCTGGTCGCTCTGCCACCACCTGGTTACGCCCTAGTTGCTTTGCACGATAAAGCAGTTGATCCGCCCTCTCGAACACTTCGTCCATCGAACCGCCGGATCGCCAAAGCGCTACCCCCAGCGAAACAGTAATGTGCCCGACAGTCTCCAGAGCGGTCGATGCGATCAACAAGCGCAAACGCTCTGCGATCTCTGCCGCAGTAGCAACGGAGCTTTCGGGTAGCAGCAATACGAATTCTTCCCCACCAACCCGGCAAAGCAGGTCGGTTGGCCGGGAGTTCTGCTTCATCAGCCCAGCCACAGCACGCAGCGTCTCGTCACCGACGCCATGACCAAAGGTGTCGTTAACACGCTTGAAATGATCAATGTCCAAGGAAATCACAGCGATGGTCATCTTTGTGGACAACCAAACCGTGAGCGTTTCCTGCATGGCCCGACGATTGGCCAATCCCGTGAGTGGGTCACACTGAGCCTGGCGATTGAGTTTTCCGATCTTTTCCTGCAATAGCGTGGTGCTCAATAAAAGTGCCCGACGTAACTGCCAGCTTTCCACATAGTCGACAGGGATTGTACTGATGCGTTCGTAGCTTTCAGGTACGTCCAGGTGCTTGGCACTGTCCGCCAGCCGGGACAGCGGCCTGGAGATTCTCGTCCCAGACCACCAGATCAGTAACAAACCCAGCATGCCCAGTGGCACGATCCCTTTAGCCACCTTCAACGCGCTAACACTCAATGCATCCTGGACAACGGCCATTGGCTGCTGCGAAATAATGCCCCAATGACTACTCGGTATACCTGCGTAACCTGCAAGCATCTCTTTTCCATCCCCGTCGAGCGCCTTGAGAGAGCCAGTCGCCTGGCCCAGTGCAGCATCAACAATCCGATCAGGACCTAGCACCCGACCTATTTGCTGAGCATCAGGGTGATAAAGCACGCGCCGCTGATTGTCCACGAGAAAGACATAGGCTCCGTTTTGTCGACGGTTGAGATCCATCAGTGCTCGAAGCCTATTCTGCTGTTCCAGTCTGATGGTTCCCCCTACCAGGCCAAGATACTGCCCATTGGCATCGAAGACCGGATGCGATACAAAAACCACCAAATTGCCAGTGATCGATTGAAATGCGTTACTGATCATTGCACTTCGTCGTTCGAGGGGCTCACGGCCTTGCAAAGACTTGCCGTTCAACTGCAACCCTTCTGGTGCGGATGCCACGATGATTCCTGCAGCGTCGGTGACTAGCACGGAATTGAAACTGTTGTCTTGTTCCAGCAGCCGCCGGGCCTCGACAGCCAGTAGTTGTCGATTGGAGAACGTCGTCGAAACAACCGTCGAACTATATTTCAGGCGGTCAAGGTCAGAACTCAACACCCCCTCTAGAGCGTCGGCGATACGCGTAGCGTAAGCACGGTTGCCATCCAGCGCGCGTTCAACAAGCTCTTGCTTTTGAATGTTGAACATTACCCAAAATGTGTTGGCGAGCGTGGCAACGGCACTGAACATCGCAAACACAAGCAAAACGATGCGCAAGTTCAATCTAGGTTTTGGCTGGGAAGGCATTTGGCGTTCCGGAGGTATGAAATTCAACTTTGGCGAAATCGCAGCAATCAAAAGAGGAAGATGACCCCAAGCGTCTCTAGCCCCTTGGCAATCCTGCAACACCAGGATTTCAACGATTTTCTCATGCTTGAGCGCCCGTGACCAAGGGATAACCCTCGGCGGGTTTACTGCGGAACAAAAAATCTCGGTGGCTGACCCTACGGGAGTGAGCACACCAATAGATGACGTCACTGCACTGAGCGCAAAAATCCGCGCAGGCAGCCCCAGGCGAAATTTTCTAATGCCCGCCGACCGAAAAAGCCGCGCAAATGCCGGGCAAAAAAGATGAAAAAATGGGGGATCAACTGGGGGATTTCAGCACCTAACAGAATCTGAAAAATGTTTATTTTCATAAAGTTATGTGAATAAAAAGCTAACCAAAAGCCGGCTTTTTAATGCCCGAACCAAAGCCATTCTCGCAAAAACCTTGAACACCATTTATCTGACGCTAATCCGAGAATCGACGGATAAATGACGTTCGCATGGACCTTTCACCCTCCTGATCTAGGCTCAAGCCATATGGGAGGAGGTGTAGTCCATGCGCAAATTATTGGTTGGCTCGTCGATCCTGGCTTGTCTCGTGG
This sequence comes from Pseudomonas sp. NBRC 111139, assembly GCF_001753955.1. Taxonomy (NCBI): domain Bacteria; kingdom Pseudomonadati; phylum Pseudomonadota; class Gammaproteobacteria; order Pseudomonadales; family Pseudomonadaceae; genus Pseudomonas; species Pseudomonas sp. NBRC 111139. The sequence continues at coordinate 17,931 of NZ_BCBP01000020.1, read as the reverse complement.
TGTTGGGCGGCTGGAGGTCGAGCGGGGACCGGTGGAGACGGTGGTGGCCAATACGCGCGCGGTACGCTGAAGTCCTGTCGACGCTCGCACCTGTCCTTCAGTGTCGGCGGCCAGGTTGCCGAGTTGCTTGTCAGCGAGGGCCAGCGGGTCCAGCCGGGTGAGGTGCTCATGCGCCTGCGGCAAACCAAGCAACAGGCCAGGCTGCAGGAGGCAGAGGCGCGGCTGGAAGCCCAGCGCAACACCCGCGAACAGCGCTGCCAGCAAGCTCTCCTCTACCGGCGTGACCTTGATCGCCTGGGCCAGTTGGCCGACCGCAAGTTGATTGCCGCCGATCGCCTCGATCAGGCCGCGACCAAGGCCAAACTGGCGAAGTTGATGTGCAGTGCCAGTGCCGTGCTGATCCGCGAGGCCGACGCCAGCCTGCAGTTGTAGCGTTCACTGCTGGAACAGACGCCACTGCGTGCGCCATTCGCGGGCATCGTCGCAGAAATCAACGGCGAACTCGGCGAGTTCGTCACCCCTTCGCCGCCAGGTATTCCCACGCCGCCGGCAGTCGACCTGATAGACGACAGCTGCCCGTATGTAGAGGCACCAATCGATGAGGTGGACGGTGCCCGGGTTCACCCCGACACCGCCGTACGGATCAGCCTGGATGCCTTCCGTGATCAGCATTTCACCGGGCGCGTCAGCCGCATCGCGCCCTATGTTCGCGAACTGGAGAAGCAGGCGCGCACCGTCGATGTCGAGGTGCGCTTCGACCAACCGCCAGCAGACCTGGCCCTGCTCACCGGCTATAGCGCCGATGTCGATATCCTACTGGAGCAGCACGCGGCAGCCTTGCGCATCCCCACCGATACCCTGCTGGAGGGGCAGCGCGTGCTGCGATATGACCCGAGCGCCCGGGTATTGCGCGAGGTGCAGGTGCAAACCGGGCTGAGCAACTGGGGCTGGACCGAGGTGCTGGCGGGGCTGGACGAGGACGCACGTATTGTCGCCAGCCACGAGCAAGAAGGTCTCAAAGATACCGTGGCGGTGATTCCGGTGGATGCCGAGGAGGCCGAGAAATGATCCGCCTGCGCGGCAGTAGCCGCAGCTTCCAGCTGGGCGAACAGCAGGTGATGGGGCTGGATGGTCTGGATCTGGACATCGCCGCCGGCGACTACATGGCAGTAATGGGACCGTCGGGCTCGGGCAAGTCGACCCTGCTCAACATCCTCGGCTTGCTCGATGCGCCGAGCGCCGGCGAATACTGGCTGCAGGGCGAGGCCTCGGCGGCGCTGAGCGAGGCGCGCCGCGCCCAGTTGCGCAGCCGACTGATAGGTTTCGTGTTCCAGCCCTACCACCTGATCGCGCGGCTGACGGTGCTGGAAAACATCGAGCTGCCGATGGTCCTCGCTGGCATCGGTGCCGCACAACGGCGCAAGCGCAGCAGCCAGTTGGTGGCACGCCTGGGGCTGGGCGAGCGCATTGCCCACCGCCCGGCCGAGCTGTCCGGTGGCCAGCGCCAACGCGTCGCGATAGCCCGAGCGATGGTCATGCAACCGGCGCTGCTATTGGCCGATGAGCCCACCGGCAATCTCGATAGCCAGGCCGGTGCAGAAGTCCTCAGCCTGCTGGAGGAGCTCAACGGCGAGGGCCTGACCCTGATAGTGGTGCCCCACGATTCCAACCTGGGCGCCCGCGCACAGCGCCAGCGACACATGCGTGATGGGCGGATCCACAGTATTGCGCCGCAGTGGGCGCCGACCTGATGCACGCTGCCGATGCCCTGGGCTTCTGGCTAGGTGCCTTGCGCGGGCATCGCTCGCGCAGCCTGATGCTACTGCTGGCCATCGCTATCGGGGTTGTCGCGGTCAATCTGTTCACCGGTCTTGGCGCAGGGGCGCGGGCCTTCGTCCTGAACGAGTTCTCGCTGCTTGGGCGTGACATCCTGATCGTTTTCCCGGGGCGCAAGGAAACCACCGGGCGAATGCCACCGCTCACCGGGCTGACGCCGCACGAGTTGACCTTGCAGGATGTTCAGGCCATCACCCAGTTACTGGGCATCCGCCGGGTCGCGCCGCAGCAGGCCGGGCAGATGGAGGTGATAGTCGGCAACCGCAATCGTGAGGTGCTGCCCCTTGGCACAACTCGGGACTTCTTCACCATTCGCCAACTGACGATCGTCCAGGGCCAGCCCCTGCCGACGCTGGACCCTGGGAAGGCCGAAGCCGTCTGCGTGATAGGCGGCAAACTCCGGCGCGAGCTGTTCGGGGCTCGCCCGGCCCTGGGTGAATGGTTGCGCGCCGGCGACCGGCGCTTCCGGGTGGTCGGTATCCTCGATGAGCGGGGCGAGTCGCTGGGAGTGGATTTCGCCGAGATGTTGATCATCCCGGTGGCCAGTGCCCAGGCCTTGTTCAATAGCGAGGTGTTGTCGCGGGTGTTTGTCGAGGTACATAGTCCCAGCTTTCTCAACCGTAGCCAGCAGCTGATACTCGCCGCGCTCAAGGAGCGCCACGAAGGTGAGGGGGACGTCACCCTGGTCAGCCAGGACAGCCTGCTCAGCGCCTTCGACCAGATACTCGCGGTGCTGACCCTGGCGGTAGCCGGCATAGCCGCGATCAGCCTTGGCATCCTGATCATGAACGTGACCTGGATTGCAGTCAGCCAGCGCAGCGCCGAGATCGGCCTGCTCAAAGCCATAGGCGTGACGGCGGCGCAGCTGCGACTGCTGTTCCTCGGCGAGGCGGCGCTGTTGGCCCTGACAGGGGCGCTGGCAGGGCTGCTGCTGGCCGAAACCTTGCTCTGGCTGGGGCGCCTGGCGTTCGATCTACCGCTCTATGCCCCCTGGTGGGCGCGTGCTGGCGCAGTGCTGCTGGCACTCGGCACGGCGCTGCTGTTCGCCTGGCTGCCGGCCGCTCGAGCTTCGGCGCTGGAGCCGGTGGCGGCGCTACGCCCGCCGGGGGCGCACTGATGCGCTGGCAAGATGGATTCCGGCTGACCAGCTCGGCGCTGACCTGCCCCCCGCTGCGCAGCCTGCTGACCCTGCTCGGGGTAGCGATCGGCATAGCCGCCGTGGCGCTGCTCACAGCCATAGGCGAAGGCGTACGCGGCTATGCGCTGGAGAACTTCTCGCAGTTTGGTACGCGGATCATCACCGTGCGCCCGGGCAAGCCCCAGACCAGCGGCCTCGGCGGCCTGCTCGGCAGCGTGCGGCCACTGACCATCCGTGACACCGACGCTCTGCGGCGCTTGTCGCATGTCGAGGCGGCGGTGCCGATCATTCAGGGCAGCAGGAATATCCAGTTCGGTCAACTGAGCCGGCGCAGCGACATTCTCGGTGGCGGCCATCAGATGGCGCAGGCCTGGCGCATGAAACTGAGCCTGGGCGAGTTCCTGCCGCCGGCGCGTGACGGCCGTTCGCCGCTCTATGTGGTGCTCGGCCATCAGTTGCGTACCGAACTGTTCGGGACGCGCAACCCGCTGGGTGAGCTGATCCGTGTCGGCGGCGTGCGTTTCCGGGTGATCGGCGTGATGGCGGAGAAAGGCCAGCTGCTCGGTTTCAACCTCGACGATATCGCCTACATCCCGGTGGACTGGGCGCAAAGCCTGTTCAACCGCACCGGGGTGGTCAAGGCCCATGTGGTATTCGGCGCAGGCACTACTTCACGGGCATTGAGCCGGCAGATTCGCGAGGTGCTCCGCGAACGACACAGCGTGGAGGACTTCAGCCTGACTACCCAGGACGACATGCTGCGCAGCTTCAACCGCGTTCTCCGCACACTGAGACCGGCCATCGGTGCCTTGGGGGGCATTTCGCAGAGCAAACAATTTCCGCAAACCGAGAAAATCAGCCTGAAACAGCCGAGTGCTGTCTCAGGCTGGTGGGCTGCTTTTTTCTTTCCTAGGCTTCTCCAACATCAAGCCGGCCTGAGATAACGCTTGAAAAACACACCGCCAGCTTGCCCAGTGCTCATTGCGTCGTGACCGCAAGCCCGTTGTTCTTCGATAAAAGTGAATTGTAATCCATGATCGCGGCGTCCAGAAAATTCCGCGCACTTTGAGCCAGACCTTCCGCCTCGAACTCATCCTCGCCAAACAGTCCGTCTTTGTTACCCTCGGGCAAAGCTGCAGATAAGAGCAACCTTGAGGCTCTGTGTCTCAGGCAGATCCTTCTGCTACAAAGCGAAGTCCGCGTGGTAACGCTTGGCTGCATCAGTCGATGCGCTGCCAATGAAGCTTCTGTTGCTGCTTCATTAGCAACCATCGAAACAGCCTTGTATAGATTATCCACAACCGAAAGTAGACGACCGGTCTATTTTTTTGATACGGTAAACCTATGACTCCCGATGCCCTATCATCAGTGCCTAGCAACAACCCTCGACATCGCGCGGAGCTTACGCTGCTTGGCGGCAACGCCTTTGGCTCGGGGCCAGGACTACAGGCGAATGCCACACCAACTTGGTTGCCTTTAGAAGCAAGCTCTAACCAATCTCCAGCTATTTGGTTCGTAATGCACGCCGACGAGCTTCTGCCATAAAAATTCCACCGAAAACTATACGACTGGTCTACTTTTAAGGAGTAGAGAAATCTATGCTCAATTTTGACCTCTACAACCCCACGCGAATTATCTTCGGTAACCAAACTATTGCCCGGCTGGATGAGCTGATTCCGACTGAAGCCCGCATTCTGCTGCTCTATGGTGGCCAAAGCGCTCGTGCGAGCGGGACGCTCCACGAAGTCCGAGAGGCATTAGGTTTCCGGGAGGTGCAGGAGTTCGGGGGTATAGAGCCGAACCCCAGCTACGAAACGCTAATCAGGGCCGTTGATACGGTTCGCCTCCATCGCTTGGACTTTCTACTAGCCGTTGGTGGAGGCTCGGTCATCGATGGCACTAAGTTCGTTTCCGCCGCTGTTGGCTACGACGGTGATGCTTGGGACATCCTTGAAACGCGGGGCGCAAGTATTCGGCAAGCCTTGCCATTCGGTACCGTACTAACTCTGCCCGCAACTGGCTCAGAAATGAACAACGGCGGAGTGGTAACTCGCCGAGCGACACAAGACAAGTTGCCGTTTCGCAGCCCTCACGTGTTCCCGCAATTCTCGATTCTTGATCCTACTAAGACCCAGACCCTCCCTGCCCGCCAACTCGCAAACGGCGTGGTAGATGCGTTCGTGCATGTCATGGAGCAGTACCTTACCTACCCAATCGATGCCCGCGTGCAAGATCGTTTTGCCGAAGGTCTTTTACAAACGCTGATCGAAATTGGCCCCCTTGTACTGAAAGAGTCCGCGGACTACAGCACGCGTGCCAACCTCATGTGGACGGCCACTTTGGCGCTCAATGGCCTGATCGGAGCGGGCGTACCACAGGACTGGTCCACCCACATGATCGGCCATGAGCTCACCGCGCTGTACGGCATCGATCACGCACGGACCCTGGCCATCGTACTTCCTGCGAACCTAGAGATTCGTCGTGAAGCCAAGCGCGCGAAGCTGCTGCAGTACGCCGAGCGGGTTTGGCAGATCAGCCAAGGGGACGAAGAACAACGGATTGACATGGCCATACAACAGACCCGCATGTTCTTCGAGAGCCTGGGCTTACCGACGCACTTATCCGCCTACAAGCTCGGCACTGACGCTATAGATGCGCTAATAAACCAGCTCGACACACACCACCTCACCGCGCTCGGCGAACACAACAACGTCAGCTTAGACGTCAGCCGCCGTGTGCTTGAAGCGAGCCTATAAGCCAACTTCCAGCACTGCTTATCCACACAGGCAGCGCATTACAAAACATACACAAGCACGCACAACTGCAAGGTATACGACATGAAGATTCTCCTCGTTCTGACTTCCCACGACCAGCTTGGTGACACTGGCGAGAAGACCGGTTTCTGGCTCGAAGAGCTTGCCGCGCCTTACTACGCCTTCATCGACGCTGGCGTGCAAGTGACCCTAGCATCGCCGAAAGGCGGTCAACCCCCCATCGACCCAAAGAGCAATGAGCCCGACTTCCAGACAGACGCCACCCGTCGCTTTCAGACCGATTCAGTCGCCACTCACGTGCTGGCCAACACCGAGAAACTGAGCGACGTGATCAGTTCCGAGTTTGATGCTGTGTTCTACCCTGGCGGCCATGGTCCACTGTGGGATCTTGCGGAGAACACCTTTTCTATCTCTCTGATCGAGCAATCAATCCAATCCGGCAAACCTGTCGGAGCGGTTTGTCACGCACCAGCAGTTTTGCGCCATGTCAAGAGTGTAGATGGCAAACCTCTGGTTGCAGGCAAGACAGTAACCGGTTTCAGCAATAGCGAGGAGGCTGCGGTGGGTCTAACTCAAATCGTACCTTTCCTGGTAGAGGATATGCTCAAGGCAAATGGTGGGCGCTATACCAAGGGTGCTGACTGGAGCGTTCATGTCGAAGTCGATGGGTTGCTCGTAACTGGCCAGAACCCAGCTTCCTCTGAAGCTACGGCTCACTCGCTGCTCAAACTGTTGGCCCAAGACTACGTCAATGTCCGCCTACGTAGTCTTCACACGTGAACACACCACAGACGAGGCTGAGTTGAAACTCTATGCCCGTAAAGCACCGGCAGCACGCCAGGGTCGGAACCTCACACCATTGGCCTTCTACGGCCAACTGGAGGTGCTCGAAGGCGGACCGATTGAAGGCGCAGTCATTCTTCAATTTCCGGACATAGCAGCAGCTCGAGAGTGGTACTCCAGCCCCGCCTACCAAGTGGCACTGCAACATCGTCTTAAAGGTGCGGTTTACCGAGTATTCCTGACTGATGGCATCAATTATTAGTAAATGCACCAGAAATTCCCGCAGTTTAGGCTCTGTCTACTTACCAGCCTCATTAACAAATCAAATTTACTTAAAATTACTGGAGAAACAGCATGGCATACGCATCCGTTAATCCCTATACAGGTGAAGTTCTAAAAAGTTTTCCAGATGCAACAGATATTCAGATTGAACAGGCTCTTGAGGCGTCTCACAACGCATTTCTTGTCTGGAAGAATTGCTCAATCGCAGAGCGTGGGGCCGTCCTTCAGCGAGCTGCCGACCTGCTGCGCGCGCGAGCAAACGACTATGCCCGGTTGCTAACACTGGAAATGGGCAAGATCACTGCCGAAGCATTAGGTGAAGTAGAAATTTCAGCAAGTATCTTTGAGTATTACGTTAAACATGCAGAAGCTTTGTTAACTCCGCAGAAGCTGCCGGTAGCCGACCCAGCCGAGGGTCAAGCAATCTTGGTCCATGAGCCGTTGGGCACTATCCTGGCCATTGAACCATGGAACTTTCCTTACTATCAAATTGCTCGAATTCTCGCACCGCAATTGGCAGCGGGTAATACCGTGCTGCTCAAACATGCTTCAAACGTACCGCAATGTGCCGAAGCTTTCGAACAACTACTGCTTGATGCTGGTCTACCTGCTGGCGCATTCAGCAACATGTACGCAACTCGCCAGCAAATCGAGACAATCCTCAACGACTCTCGAGTACACGGGGTGGCACTGACCGGTTCCGAAGGCGCAGGTGCCATCATCGCCTCCCAGGCTGGCAAGGCACTGAAGAAATCTACATTGGAACTGGGGGGGGCAGATGCCTTCATAGTTCTGCGCGACGCTGAACTGAAAAAGACCGTGAAGTGGGCTGTTGTAGGCCGTCACTGGAATGCTGGACAGGTGTGCATATCATCCAAACGCATGATTGTAGTGGAAGAAGTCTACGACGAGTTCCTGCGCCTTTATGCCGAAGGTGTAGCACAACTGAAGGCCGGCGACCCGTTCGATCCGGAAACAAATCTAGCTCCCCTGTCATCTCAAACTGCCGCCGACGAAATCCGCGCGAAGATTCGTGAAGCAGTCAACTACGGCGCTACGGCCACCGAGGTTGGGCCCAAGGTACCAAGCAAGGGTGCATTTGTTCAACCGACCATTCTGACCAACCTGACGCCTGATAACCCTGCCTACTACTGGGAGTTCTTCGGTCCAGTCTCGATGATCCTACGAGCTAAAGACGAAGAAGACGCGATAGCTATCGCCAACGACTCTCCGTTCGGGCTCGGTGGTTCGGTATTCACCGCAGACGCCCAGCATGGTGTTGAGGTTGCTAAGCGCATCGAGACAGGCATGGTGTTCGTCAATCACCCAACGTCATCGAAAGCCGACCTACCTTTCGGCGGAATCAAAAGATCTGGTTACGGTCGCGAGCTGATTGGTTTGGGAATCAAGGAATTCGTCAACCACAAGCTGATTAACGTCATGGATATCGACGCGCCGTTCTGACTTACATCTTCACCTAAACGCAAACAGGCCTCAGTGCTTTTATGCAGCAGCCCCCCCTCGTTGATGAAGAGATCGGGGGGGGCTGGACTACGTAGCCAAGCCTGGCGCGCAGCACAGCGCGCTCCACGCCGATCCAGAAGCAGGCTGAAAAGATACGACGATAGGAATGTCTGCACGAATACACAACTACATATTGACATATGCCAATATCTAAAATAATCTCAACCAAACCCATCGCACTCACCTCAGGAGGTAACCCATGCAAAATTCCAGTGATACCCATCCGAGCTACCTTCCCGACCACAGCTACGGCCTGTTTATCGACAACCAGTGGGTGGCCGCCGAAAACGGTGAAACCCTCAACATTATCAACCCCGCCAACGGAAAAATTCTCACCAACATCCCAAACGCCACAGCTGCCGACGTCGACCGCGCGGTGCAGGCCGCAAAACGCGCCTTCGTGACCTGGCATACCACCTCGCCAGCGGAACGCGCCAATGCGTTGCTGAAGATCGCCGACCTGCTGGAAGCCGATGCCGATCGGTTCGCCGTTCTGGAAACCCTTGATGTAGGCAAACCCATTCGTGAAAGTCGCTCCGTCGACATCCCACTGGCGATTGATCACTTCCGCTACTTCGCCGGCGCAATCCGCAGCCAGTCGGATGAGGCGGTCATGCTGGATGAGCAAACACTCAGCATCGCTCTCAGTGAACCCCTCGGCGTCGTGGGCCAAGTGATTCCGTGGAACTTCCCGCTTCTTATGGCCGCCTGGAAGATCGCTCCAGCCATCGCGGCGGGTAACACCGTAGTCATCAAACCTTCTGAGCTGACCCCGGTAACCATCCTTGAACTGGCGAAGATCTTCGCCAAGGTACTTCCGGCCGGCGTGGTCAACATCGTCACAGGCTTAGGCACCTCAGTTGGCCAGGCGTTACTGGATCATCCAGACCTGCGCAAGCTTGCCTTCACTGGCTCGACGCGTGTCGGCGAACTCGTCGCCAATGCGGCAGCGAAGAAAATCATTCCTGCCACCCTTGAACTGGGCGGCAAGTCGGCCAACATCGTTTTCCCCGATGCGAACTGGGATAAGGCCGTGGAAGGCGCAGCCCTCGCCATCCTGTGGAACCAAGGCCAAGTCTGCGAATCCGGCGCACGGCTGTTCGTTCACGAGTCCATCTACGAGCGATTCCTGGCTGAGCTCAAGCATAAGTTCGAAGCTGTGCGTGTGGGCGACCCATTGAACCCAGACACCATGATGGGCGCACAGGTCAGCAAGACCCAGATGGAACGGATCCTCGGCTACGTTGATATCGCCAAACAGGAAGGTGCCGAGGTACTGATCGGCGGCGGTCGTCTTACAGGTGCCGATTACGATGCCGGCTTCTTCATCCAGCCAACGATTCTGGTCGGTGTTCGCAACGATATGCGCGTCGCCTACGAGGAAATTTTCGGCCCTGTTCTGTGCGTCATTCCTTTCAAGGATGAAGCGGAGGTCATCGCCATGGCCAACGACTCCGAGTACGGCCTAGCGGGTGCAGTCTGGACCCAAGACATCAACCGGGCGTTACGTGTGGCACGCGCGGTGGAAACCGGACGTATGTGGGTAAATACCTACCATGAGATCCCTGCCCATGCCCCCTTTGGTGGCTATAAGAAATCTGGCCTAGGACGGGAAACTCACAAGTCAATGCTGGAAGCCTACAGCCAGAAGAAGAATATCTACGTCAGCCTCAACGAAGCACCGCTCGGGCTCTTCTGACCTCGTTAATCCATGTTTTTTTGACTTATAGCATCGAATATTTTAGATATGCAGGTAAACGAAATGACACAATCAGAACTTTTCAAAACCACTCAGCTGGGCCCGTACACCCTCAAGAACCGTATCGTTCTGCCGCCACTGACGCGTTCGCGCAGCTCCCAACCCGGCAATATTGCGAACGACCTAATGGCCACATATTACCGTCAGCGCAGCGGTGCTGGCTTCATGGTGACCGAGGGCACACAGATCGAACCCCGAGGACAGGGTTATGCCTGGACACCCGGCATTCATAGCCCAGAACAGATACAAGGCTGGCGTAAGGTCACCGACGCTGTTCACGCCGAAGGGGGGGTGATCTTTGCTCAACTTTGGCATGTAGGCCGCGTGTCGCACACATCGCTGCAACCCGGTGGTGAAGCGCCCGTCGCGCCATCATCCATCCGCGCGGACAACGTCAAGGTGTTCATCGAAACTGGCCCCGGCACGGGTGCACTGGCCGACCCATCGACCCCACGAGCCCTGTCCACCAAGGAGGTAAAGGAACTGGTTGAGCTCTACGCCCAAGCAGCCCGAAATGCTTTAGACGCAGGTTTTGACGGGGTGGAGCTTCACTGCGCGAACGGGTACCTGGTAAACCAGTTCATTTCGGCCCATGCCAACCAGCGTGATGATGAATATGGCGGTTCGCTGCAGAACCGTCTTCGCTTCCTGCGCGAAATCACCCTCGCCGTTGCTGGTGTCGTCGGCAAGGAGCGCATGGGCGTTCGCTTCGCCCCGCTGTTCGCGACCACAGACGAAGACCGCGTATACCTTGGCCTGGTCGAAGAAGATCCTCACCAAACCTACATCGAGGCAGTGAAGATCCTCGAGGAAGTGGGCATTGCCTACCTGTCGCTCGCCGAAGCCGATTGGGAAAACGCACCCGAGCTGCCTGAGACGTTCCGGGAAGATGTTCGTAAGACCTTCAGCGGCAAGATTCTCTATGCCGGCAAGTACACCGCTGAACGAGGAAATCGCGTGATAAAAGCTGGCTGGGGCGACCTGATCGCTTTTGGTCGCCCCTTCATTGCGAACCCCGACCTGCCCGCTCGTATCGCCAACAACTGGCCGCTTAACCCACTTGATCCAAGCAGCATGTACGGCGGTACCGATAAGGGCTACACCGACTACCCGATTTACAAATCCTAAACGCTCAATGCCACGCCCCATAACTCAGGGGCGTGGCTCAGCGTTTGCTGACCGAGGAAGTTAAACATGTACCAACCGAGCACGATCCCCTACCAAGAGCATAGGGGATTCAAACGAACCTTCAGGCAGGGTCATCTAAGCCTTGGGCTGTTCTTTCCCCTAGAGGCTTTCGAAGGTGATACACCGAGCATGCTAGATCAGGTCGCGCTGGCCAAACGTGCAGAGGCACTTGGTTTTTCGGCGCTCTGGTTTCGCGACGTCCCACTCAGGGACCCAAGCTTCGGCGATGTCGGCCAGGTTTTCGACCCTTGGGTGTATCTGGGCTACATGGCAGCCCATACAACAAAAATCGCACTAGGTACCGCCTCCATCGCCCTTACTTTGCGTAATCCCTTGCACACGGCAAAGGCCGCAGCGAGCATTGATCAGTTGAGCGGAGGTCGCTTGCTCCTGGGAGTAGCCTCTGGCGATCGTCCCGTGGAGTTTCCCGCATTCAGCATTGATCCAGAAAAGCGTGGCGAGACCTTTCAAGAAAACTTCAATGTGATACGCCAAGCCCATCGAACACACTTCGAGCCCATTCGCTGGAGTCACGGCGAGTTACTGGGGGCCGACCTCGTTCCCAAACCTACGACTCGGGAAATACCGCTATTCGTAACCGGACACAGCCGCCAGCCGCTCGATTGGATCGCACGTGAAAGCCATGGATGGATCAACTATCCACGTCCGCCAAAAATACAGCGACTGATCGTGGAGGATTGGAGACAGGAAATAGTTAAACAGTGTGGCACTATCTACAAGCCGTTCTTGCAATCGCTTTATATCAACCTGGACGAACACCCATCCACGCCGCCCTCGCATATCCATCTAGGATTCCGACTAGGACGTAACCACCTTCGGACCTTGCTGGATACACTTCAGGAAATCGGTGTAGATCACGTCATCCTGAACCTCAAGTATGGTAAACGCCCCGCAGCCGAGGTTATCGAGGAAATTGGCAAGCATATCGTCCCGCAATTCGGCGCACAGGTGCCCGATAGTTCTACCTGACAGGACAATAGGATTCCAGTCCAGACCAGCCAGTCATTGCCACGGGCAGGCGCGCAGAGATCACGGCGAAGCCTTCCAATTTGATGCGCGAACCAGGAAGATATCTAGATATCGTAAAAAACAGGTATTAAAAAATTCATGACTATTGACGTCAACGAAGCCCTGAAAGCATTGGCGAACCCGATGCGCCTTGCCATCCTCAATTGGCTCAAGGATCCCAGGACAGTCTTTCCTGAGCAGGAGGTCGACCCAGAAACGGTAGGTGTGTGCGTCAGTATCATCCAAGAGCGCACGGGCCTCTCGCAGTCAACGACATCGCTTTATCTCGCAGCTCTACAGCGCGCGCAATTGGTGACATCGCAGCGGATCGGCCCCTGGACCTACTACAAACGCCACGATGGGAATATCGATGCCTTCTTCAAGGCGCTGCAAGAAAGAATCTAGGGCTGCAACCCTTGTATTTCTGACTGATTTCAGTCTTTGCCGATGTCAAAAACAGCAATCTGACCAAATAACGATCAGATCATCCGAAGCTTCGAGTGATCGAACAGCATTACCAGTGATGCGGTGCGCGGAAAAAACGCTCCTATAGCAAAACTGCCACTTGACAACGCTGAAACCAGGGGCTGTATACGCAAAAGAGAGCACACTCCAGAGAGGGACGCGAAGCCCTTCAAGTGCTCTTCTACGGCCAACCTTCTTTAGGGATGGTCTGAAAAAGACTTCCTGAATCTGGTGAAATACGCCGATCCCGTTGCCCGAGTTTCCCGATGAAGCAAATGACCTTCGCCGACGCCGAGTACGCCGGCAAGCGCAAGCAGACCCGCAAGGAGTTGTTCCTGATCGAGATGGATCAGGTGGTGCCGTGGAAGGGTTTGATTGCCCTGATCGAGCCGCACTACCCCAAGGGTGAAGGTGGCCGTCCGGCGTATCCGCTGATGGCGATGCTGCGCGTACATCTGATGCAGAACTGGTTCGGCTACAGCGATCCGGCGATGGAAGAAGCGCTCTACGAGACCACCATCCTGCGCCAGTTTGCCGAGCTGAGCCTGGAGCGCATTCCCGATGAAACCACCATCCTCAATTTCCGTCGCCTGCTGGAGAAGCAAGAGTTGGCGGCTGGGATTTTGGCGGTGATCAATGGTTACCTGGGCGACCGGGGGCTGTCGCTGCGCCAGGGCACCATCGTCGATGCCACGCTGATCCATGCGCCGAGTTCGACCAAGAATCAGGACGGCAAGCGCGACCCGGAAATGCACCAGACGAAGAAGGGAAACCAGTATTACTTCGGCATGAAGGCGCACATCGGCGCCGATGCCGAGTCCGGCCTGGTGCACAGCGTGGTGGGGACGGCAGCCAACGTTGCAGACGTTACCCTGGTCGACAAACTGCTGCACGGAGAGGAAAACATGGTGGGTGCCGACGCGGGTTACACCGGCGTCGAGAAGCGCCCGGAACATGAAGGCCGGGAGGTGATCTGGCAGATCGCGGCCCGCCGCAGTACGTACAAGAAGCTGAGTAAGCGCAGCGCGCTGTACAAAGCCAAGCGCAAGATCGAGAAGGCCAAGGCCCAGGTGCGCGCCAAGGTTGAGCACCCGTTCCGGGTGATCAAGCGCCAGTTCGGTTATGTGAAGACACGCTTCCGTGGCCTGGCGAAGAACACGGCGCAGCTGGTGACATTGTTTGCGCTGTCGAACCTGTGGATGGCGCGCCGGCATTTGCTGACGAATGCAGGAGAGGTGCACCTGTAATGTGGGAAATGGCCGCAACGCGGTGCCCGCGGCGGCTAAAAACACAGGAATAAGCGGGTGATCTGATCGTTTTTGATCAGTTTGCCGCGCTTCAAAATCGGCGGAGGCTGAAGTCGACCGGAAATGCAGGGCTACTTCAGACCATCCTTAGGGGGCAGCATAGAATTTCAACATGACAGAACCGCGCCACAACCCTGAGTGTATCGGCCTGGTACTCGCCGCCGGCACCGGGCAGCGCTTCGGCAGCGACAAACGCTGCGCCAAGCTGGCCGACGGCAACAGCCTGCTACGCGCAACAGTGCTGCGCACGCAAGAAGCCTTCAGCGATGTTCGAGTCGTGCTAAAAGCCGAGGACGATGCCCAGGCCCTGGCTATTCCGCCTGGCGTTCAGCTGGTACGTGCGGCCCACGCCAAACAGGGCATTGGCTCAAGCCTGGCTGCCGGCATCCAGAGCCTGGCACACTCGCAGGCCACTGCGGTGGCGGTGCTGCTTGGAGATATGCCGTGGATTTCTGCCGCCACCCTGCGGCAACTGCGAGCGCAGGCAGACGCTGAACATATCGTCGTGGCTTACTGCGAGGGCCAGCGCGGCCACCCGGTGTTGTTCGGCCGGCGCTTCTGGCCGGAGCTGATGCAACTGCAAGGCGAGAATGGGGCCAAGGGCTTGATCGCCAGCCATGCGCAACAGGTGATTGCCGTGACGCTCGATGACCACGGCATTCTGCGGGACGTCGACAGGCCGGACGACCTCAGCCACCCACCGATTTCATAATCAGCGCGCTGCCGGTAAACGTAGCGTCCTGCTTGTCCGCCAGCGCACGGCCGAGCAACGCGGTCAGCTGCGGCTGTGCCTGCTCAGTCGGCAGATCCAACAGCGTGCCCATAAAGTGCCCGCGATTGGATGACAGGCATCCGTATAACCTGCCGGTAGACGACAGGCGCAGACGGCTGCAGCTCCGGCAAAAGGGCGCGCTTTCGTTGGCAATGATGCCGAACGCCCCGCGCTCGCCAACGCTATAACGCAGCGCGGTGGAGTCTACCGGCGCCTCAGCCTGGGTGAAGGCATAACGCTCGCCGATAAGCTCCAGCAGCTCGCGCTGGCCGACGAACTGGGTACGAAAAGCCTCTGCATGCTGGGCCAGATGGCCCATGCGCATAAGTTCGATAAAACGCAATTCGTAGCCCTGCTGAAGGCAGAACGCCAACATGGGCAAAACTTGATCGAGGTTGCTACCACGCATCGGCACCATGTTGATCTTGATGCTCATGCCGGCTCGGCGCGCCTGCTCAATGCCGTTGAGCACCGTCTGCAGGTCGCCGCCCTTGGCGATCGTGCGGAAGGCACTCGGGTCGAGCGTATCGAGGGACACATTGAGCCGCTGGATGCCGGCGCTGCGCAATAACGGCAGTTTGCCGGCCAGCAACTGGCCATTGGTGGTCAGGCTAATGTCCTGCAACGCCAGCTTACCTATGCCCTGCAGAAAGGGCTCCAGCCGGTCACTCAGCAGCGGCTCGCCGCCGGTAATGCGCAGTTCCTCAACCCCTGCAACATCCCTGAGCAACTCGACGGCACGCAGCAGCGACGCGGCCGTCAGCTCATCGCGTGCGGCCACCAAGCGACGGCCATCGGCCACACAGTAGGTGCAGGCGTAATTGCATGCGGCAGTCAGGCTCAGACGAAGTTTGCGAAAACGCCGACCATGTCGATCAACTATCACCCGACAACGCCCGTACGTGGATCAATGGCGGGTTCGATGTCCTCCGCCAGCGCTTCAAGCACATAAACCTGACGATCGCTTAGCAGCTCGCCCAAGGCATTGGCCATGGCCGTGTAATGTGGCATCTGCCGATGGCGCGCTATCGCCTCATGGCTGGCCCAGCGCTCGACGAAGACAAAACGCCCGGCCTGTTCAATACAGCGATTCAGGACGTAAGACAGGCAGCCGTCTTCGGCGCGCGATGGCTGCACACAGGCGCGCAGAATCTGCTCGACCTGCGACTCTTTGCCTGCCTTGGCTGTCAGTATCGCTACAACGCGTATGGCTTGACTCATACTGATGGGTTCCTCGGTTGATAAATTGTTAACGCTGCACGGCCACCAGCCGACAACCTTCTGCCGCAACATCCGTTTGATCCCGGCCAGCCATCAGCACAGGGTCGCTGTCATGGATGCTCGCAGATCTGAAGCGCAGGCTGCCGCCATTGCGGCCGTTGAGCACTGCCTGAATTTCCGCCAGCACCGCCATGGCCACGCTTTCCGGGGTGTCGCCACCAAGGTCCAGGCCGATCGGATAATGCAAACATTCCAGCCCCGGCAGCTCGTCCTGCGGTTTAGCCAATTGTTCGTGGATGCCGGCCAACAAGCGCTCGGTGCGCTCACGCGGCCCCAACTGACCGACATAGCAGGGTTCACTGTGCAACACACCCTGTAGCCAATGCGCGTCTTGCACCAGGCTGTGGGTCATCACCGCCACCGCAGCCCCGCGCACCAGCTCGTGGTAATCGAAAGGCTGCTCAACATCGCCGACCAGCACCTGGTCAGCCTCGGCAAAACGCTCGGCCCGGGCAAAGTGCGCCCGGCCGTCGATCACCGTCACATGCCAACCCAACAGCTTGGCCATGCGCACCAGCGGCTGGGCATCATGGCCCGCGCCGAAGATCACCAGACGCCGGACCGGCGGCAGGTACTCCAGAAGCACTTCCACTTCGCCGAGACCATTCGGGTAGAGACCACGGGATGACTTGCCGCGCAGCAAGGTCTGCTGCAGGTCGGCGCTGATTTGCTCAACCAGCACCGAGCGCAGCAACTCGCCCGCGGCCTCCTGCCCAGGCATCAAGCACAAACGCTCGCCTAAGCGTGGCGCAGCCGCGCCCGAGCTGGCGATTACCGTGGCGATGGCCGCAGGCTGCTGGCGGTCGCGCACGCTGAGCAAAGCATCGACCAAGGCGCAAGGGCCGGCCGGCAGGCGCTCGAACAGCACGTGAACCTTGCCGTTACAGCCCAGGCCGAAGCTCAGCGCTTCCTCGCTGGCGTCATCCGCCTCTGCGGTGCTGTAGCTGCGCAGCGCCGGCCCGGCTTCGGTCAGCCACCAAGCCTTTTTCGCCACTTCCGCCTCCAGGCAGCCGCCACTGATGGTGCCCTCGGGCCGGCCGAAGCGCGACACCAGCATGCGCGCACCGGGCCGCCGATACGCCGAACCTTCGACCTTGACTACAGTCGCAAGCACCGCTTCGCGGCCAGCCTCGCGCTCGGCCAGGAGCGCATCCAGCAATGTGTTCAGGCCCGACATGCAGAACCTCCGCTCAATGCAGGGACTCGGTCCGGCGCTTAGCCACAGCCGGCACCGAAACCTGCGCACCACTCTCGCCGAAACGCTGCAACATAAAGCTGCTCAACGCGGCCAACTCTTGATCGGTATAAATGTTGCCGAACGATGGCATTCGCCGATTCACTGGGGCGTCGGCGGCGCCGTGGCCACTCAACAGAATGCCGAGCAAGTTGCTGGCGGCCGGATCGTTGACCGTCTTCAAGCCCAGCAGCATGGCCGTCTGGCTCTGGTTGCCCGTGCCGTCCCAGCGGTGGCAACTGGCGCAGGCTTCGGCGAACAGCTTGTTGCCGAGTGCACTGCCGCTGCCCGGTTCTGCAAGCGTGACCTGCTGCGGGCGAGGCACGCCTTCACTGCGCGGTGGCGAGTCCTTGAGGAACACTGCAATCGCCTGACGGTCAGCGTCAGTCAGGTGGCGCAAGCTGTTTTCCACCACCTCCGCCATGGGCCCTGAAGACAAACCCAGGCCTGGCGCTGCGCCATCCTTCAAATAGCCAGCTAGCACGTCCGTGGGCCAGGCACCAATGCCGTGCACGGGGTCGGCACTGATGTTGTAGGCGTTCCAACCCTGGATCAGATT